>DASYLG010000290.1:0-9470 GCA_036009685.1 Iamia sp.
ATGACCAAGTACGTGCTCGTGTACCAGGGCGGTTCGATGGCGGAGACCGAGGAGGCCCAGCAGGCGGCCATGGCGGCCTGGGGCGCCTGGTTCGGATCGCTCGGCGCCGCCGTCGCCGACGGAGGGGCACCGTTCGGGCCGAGCGCCACCACCGGCGGGGGCCCGTCCACCACCGGCCTCACCGGCTACTCCATCCTCGAGGCCGACAGCCTCGAGGCCGCCACGGCCCATGCCGAGGGGTGCCCGGTCATCGCCGACGGCGGATCGGTCGACATCTACGAGACCATCGACATGTGACGTGACGGCCGGCGGCGGGTCCGTTCAGGGGCCGGCGTGGTCGTGGAGGGGCTTCTCGCGGAGCTGCAGGTCGCAGGGGGTGGCGAGGAGCGGGGCGAGGTGGGGATGGGTGTCGTCCATGGCGCCGACGCTGATGACCCGGTAGCCGATCCGGCCGTACCACGAGCCGAGGATGTCCTTGGCGGGATGGCGCCACTCCCGCGGGACGAGGAGCTCGAGGTGCATCGCTCGTCGCCCCCGCGCCCGGCTGTGGTGCTCGGCGAAGGCGACGAGGGCACGCCCGATCCCGACGCCGCGTCGATCGGGATCGGCGACGAGCATCCCGAGGCCGTCGGCATCCTCGGCGACCGGGTGGACGTGGACCAGGCCCACGATGCGGCCCTCGGGCTCCCGGGCCACGAGGATCTGGCCGGCGGCGATCAGCTCGGCCATCTCGTCCCTCGACGTGCGCCGGGCGCCATCGCGCCAGAGCCCGGCCTCGGCGACGACGTAGACGTCGTTGACGAGATCGGCCAGCCGGGCGACGAGCGCGCCGTCCCGGCCGGCGGCGCCGTCGAGGACCTCGACGGTGAGGTCCGCGTCGGTGTCGGTGTGCGGGTCCACGTCCCGAGGGTGCCGCCGTCGATCACGCCCGGCAACGTCAGGCGACGGCCCGCAACGGCTCCACGGCGGCGAGGGCGACGTCGAGGTCGGCGCCGGCGCGCCACGGGCCGTTGGTCACCAGGACCAGGTGGTCGATGCCGGTCCGGGCCAACCCGGCGCACCGATCGGACAGCTGGTCCGTCGTCTCACCGGGCGCCAGCCGGCTGCTGAGGGTGACCTCGACCTCGCCGACGTCACGACCCACGGCGTCGCAGGCCCGGGCGAGGACCTCGAGCTTGTGCCGGATGGTGGCACCGCCGTCGGGGATGTCGAAGAGGTTGCAGGCGTCGGCGTACCGGGCGACCAGGGGCAGCGTCCGCGTCTCGCCCGTGCCCCCGATCAGGATGCGGGGCCGGCGGATCGGCGGCGGTTCGTTGATCGGCTCGGTCAGCTGGTGGAACGGCCCGTCGAAGGGCGAACGATCGCCGCGCCACGTGTGGTCGGCGAGCTGCAGCAGCTCCTCGACCCGGTCGAAGCGCTCGGGCGTCGGCGGGAACGGGAGGCCGGTCATGGCGGCCTCGTCGGCCCGGTAGCCGGCGCCGAGGCCCAGCCACGCCCGCCCGCCGGACAGCACGTCCAGCGTGGTGACCGCCTTGACGAGCAGCATCGGCGGGCGGATCGTCGCCCAGGTGACCATCGTCCCCAGCCGGACCCGCTCGGTGGCGGCGGCGAGGTAGCCGAGGGTCGTGTACGCCTCGAGCATGGGGTCGTCGACGGACGCGTTGGGGTCCATCTGGAGCAGGTGGTCGGCGACCCAGAGCGTGTCGACGCCCGCGTCGTCCACGTCGCCGGCGAGGGTCCGGAGGTGGCCGGCCAGCGGCTCGGGCCCGCCCGGCCACGAGTAGCTGGTCACGGCGATGCTGAGCCTCATGGGACCGGGGTGAGCGCGAACACCGGGTGTCGCGGCGCCTCGGCGAGGATCGCCTCGGTGGTCGAGTCGGCGTCGACGGCGAAGTGGCTCCGGACGAACCGCTCCGAGGGCATCGAGAGGTAGGTGCGCAGGACGGGCACGGCATCGGGCCCGTCGAGCTCGTGGGCGGCGTAGCGCACCTGGTCCGCGCCCCGCGCCAGCTCGAGCTCGCCAGCGGCCCGCACGTTGCGCACCCAGGCAACGTCGCCGTAGGCCGACACCAGCCACACGTGGCCGTCCTCCTCGACCGCGGCGAGCGGCGTGGTGTGCGGCTCGCCGCGGCGGCGGCCGGCGACGGTGACCAGGTGCAGGAACGACGGGCCCTTGCCGCGGATGATCATGCGCGGGAGCATGCGGTTGGCGATCCGCAGAGCGCGTGGTGGCCGGTCGGCCACGGGGGTCACGGCGGTCGCGTCGGCGCCGCTCATCCGACCGGCTCCGGCATCCCGATGAAGCTGTACTGCATGGCGGCGATGCGCAGGTCGGCGTCGTCGCCGGGCACGACCGTGAACGACACGCGCAGGTCGGTCGGCGTCTGGTTCGGGCCGGCCGTGCCCTTCGCCCGCTGGTGGGCGATGACGAACGTGGCGTCGCCGTGGCGATGGGTGACGACCTCGTCGAGCTCGATCTGCTCGTAGCGCAGGCCCATCTCGAACCGGCCGAGCCAGCCCCGCTTGTCGAGCACGAACCCGACGGGGCCGATGCCGGCGAACTCGTCGTCCAGCAGGCCCGCGAGCCGCTCGGCGTCGCCGGTGCGCTCGCACTCGGTCCAGTCGGCCAGGAGGGTGTCGATGGTGGTGGTCATGAAGGGTTCTCCTTGTCGGTGGTGCCCGCAGATGTCTCCGAGGTGGCGTTGGCGATGAGGCGCCGCAGGAGCGTGCGCAAGGTCGCCAGATCGGTCTCGCCGAGGTCGGCCCGCAGCGTGTGGTCGAAGCCCTGCACGGCGCCGAGCAGCGACCGGAACTCGTCCCAGCCGCCCTCGGTGAGGGCCACCTGGTGGGCGCGCCGGTTCTCGGGGTCGCGGGCCCGGGTGACGAGGCCCGCGGTCTCCATCTTGTTGAGGTGGTGGGTGAGGGTCGGGCCCTCGACGCCGACCGCGGCGGCGATCGACCGCTGCGTGCGGTGCGGCTCCCCCGCCAGCGACGTCAGCACGAGCCACTGGGGCAGCGAGCCGCCCACCTCGGCCAGCGCCTCGTCGAAGGCCCGGTTGACCGTCTTGGCCGTGCGGGTCAGGAGCAGCCCGATGGGTTCCTCGTCCGGCGTCGTGTCCATGACCGAAACGATAGACGTCGAACCATTCGATGTCAACCGTTTCCGGAGGCGTCAGGCGACGTAGGTGGCGAGGTGCTCGGCGGTGAGGGTGGAGCGGGCGGCGACGAGATCGGCGGGGGTGCCCTCGAAGACGATCCGGCCGCCGTCGTGGCCGGCGCCGGGACCGAGGTCGATGATCCAGTCGGCGTGGGCCATGACAGCCTGGTGGTGCTCGATCACGATCACCGACGTGCCGGAGTCGACGAGCCGATCGAGCAGGCCGAGCAGGTTCTCGACGTCGGCGAGGTGCAGACCGGTGGTCGGCTCGTCGAGGACGTAGACGCCACCCTTCTCGGCCATGCGGGTCGCCAGCTTGAGCCGCTGGCGCTCGCCACCGGACAGCGTCGTGAGGGGCTGGCCGATGGTCAGATACCCGAGACCGACGTCGGCCAGCCGCTCGAGGATCCTGTGCGCCGCCGGCGTGGCCGCGTCACCGCCGCCGAAGAAGGCCTCGGCCTCGGCCACCGACATCGCCAGCACCTCGCTGATGTCCCGGCCGCCGAACGTGTACTCCAGCACCGACGCCTCGAACCGCTTGCCCTCGCACTCCTCGCAGAGGGACTCGACCGTGGCCATGACGCCCAGCTCGGTGTAGATGACCCCGGCTCCGTTGCAGGTCGGGCAGGCCCCCTCGGAGTTGGAGCTGAAGAGCGCCGGCTTCACGCCGTTGGCCTTGGCGAACGCCTTGCGGATCGGGTCGAGCAGGCCGGTGTAGGTCGCCGGGTTGCTGCGACGCGAGCCGCGGATCGCGCCCTGGTCGATGACCACCACGCCGTCGCCCCCGGCGACCGAGCCGTGGATCAGCGAGCTCTTGCCCGAGCCGGCGACGCCGGTGACCACGCAGAGCACCCCGAGCGGGATGTCGACGTCCACGTCCCGGAGGTTGTGCATCGACGCGCCGCGGACCTCCAGCACGTCCGTGGACGAGCGCACCGACTCCTTGAGGGTCGCCCGGTCGTCGAGGTGGCGGCCCGTGATCGTCTTGCTCTTCCGCAGTCCCGCCACGGTGCCCTCGAAGCAGACGGTGCCGCCGTCCGTGCCGGCACCGGGGCCAAGGTCGACGATGTGGTCGCCGATGGCGATCGTCTCGGGCTTGTGCTCCACGACGAGCACGGTGTTGCCCTTGTCCCGCAGCTGCAGCAGCAGGGCGTTCATCCGCTCGATGTCGTGCGGGTGCAGGCCGATCGTCGGCTCGTCGAACACGTAGGTGACATCGGTGAGCGACGAGCCGAGGTGGCGGATCATCTTGGTCCGCTGGGCCTCTCCCCCGGACAGGGTGCCCGACGGCCGGTCGAGCGAGAGGTAGCCCAGCCCGATGGCGTCGAACGAGTCGAGGAGGTGCTGGAGGCCGGCCAGCAGGGGGGCGACCGACGGCTCGTCGAGACCTCGGATCCAGTCCGCCAGATCGCTGATCTGCATGGCACAGACGTCGGCGATGTTCTGGCCCTCTATCTTCGAGGACCGGGCCTCCTTGCTGATCCGGGTGCCGTCGCAGTCCGGGCAGGTGGTGAAGGTGACCACCCGCTCCACGAACGCCCGGATGTGGGGCTGCATGGCGTCGACGTCCTTGGCCAGGAAGGACTTCTGGATCTGCGGGATGAGGCCCGCGTACGTCAGGTTGATGCCCTCGACCTTGATCTTGGTCGGCTCCCGGTGGAGCAGGTCCTGGAGCTCCTTCTTCGTGTACCTCTTGATCGGCTTGTCCGGGTCGAAGTAGCCGCAGCCCCGGAAGATGCGGCCGTACCAGCCGTCCATGCTGTAGCCGGGGATCGAGAGGGCGCCCTCGTTGAGCGACTTGGTGTCGTCGTACAGCGCCGTCAGGTCGAAGTCGCTGACCGACCCCCGCCCCTCGCAGCGGGGGCACATCCCGCCGAGGCGGTTGAAGGTCGCCTTCTCCCTCTTCGTCTGGCCGCCGCGCTCGACCGTGATCGACCCGCTGGCGCTCACCGACGGGACGTTGAACGAGTAGGCGTTGGGCGGTCCGATGGAGGGCGTCCCGAGCCGGCTGAAGAGGATCCGCAACATGGCGTTGGCGTCGGTGACGGTGCCGACCGTCGAGCGGGGGTTGGCCCCGAGCCGCTCCTGGTCGACGATGATCGCCGTCGTCAGGCCGTCGAGCAGGTCGACCTCCGGACGGGCCAGCGTCGGCATGAAGCCCTGCACGAAGGCGCTGTAGGTCTCGTTGATCAACCGCTGCGACTCGGCCGCGATCGTGGCGAACACCAGCGAGCTCTTGCCCGAGCCGGAGACGCCGGTGAACACCGTCAGACGGCGCTTCGGGAGCTCGACGCTGACGTCCTTGAGGTTGTTCACCCGCGCGCCCTGCACACGGATCAGGTCGTGGGTGTCGGCGGTGTGGCCCATCGGGTCAGCGCCGCTCCGCGATGCGCAGCATGTTGCCGGCGGGGTCGCGGACGGCGCAGTCGCGCACGCCGTAGTCCTGCTCGATCGGCTCCTGGACGATGTCGGCCCCGTTGGCCTCGAGCCGGGCGAAGGTGGCGTCGAGGTCGGGGGTGGCCAGGTTGGCGCCGAAGAGGGTGCCCTTGGCCATCAGCTCGCTGATGACGCGGCGCTCCTCGTCGGTGAGGCCGGGGGTCGCCGCCGGCGGGTGGAGGACGATGGCGGTGTCGGGCTGGCCGACCGGGCCGACGGTGATCCACCGCATGTCCTCGTAGCCGACGTCGAGGCGGACCTCGAAGCCGATGACGTCGCGGTAGAAGGCCAGCGAGGCGTCCGGATCGGTGTGCGGGAGGAAGCTGGATGCGATCGTGATGTCCATGGGGCTCATGTTGGGTGGGGCGCCGGGTCTCGTGCTTCTCGATTCCTGACCGGTCGGGTGACCTGCTTGGCGACGCACGGCGGGATCCCCTCCGTGGCCCGTCCCGCCTCGCGCCGGTAGACGCTGGGCGGTACGCCGACCAGCTCGGTGAAGCGGGTGCTGAAGGTGCCCAGCGACGAGCAGCCCACGGCGAAGCAGACGTCGGTGACGCTCAGGTCGCCCACCCGCAGCAGGGCCATGGCCCGCTCGATGCGCCGGGTCATCAGGTAGGAGTACGGCGACTCGCCGTAGGCGGCCTTGAACTGGCGGCTGAGGTGCCCGGCCGACATGTCGGCGCCGCGGGCGAGGGCCTCGACGTCCAGCGGCCGCGCGTACTCCCGGTCCATCCGGTCCTTGACGCGACGCAGCCGGACCAGGTCGTCCAGGTTCTGCGCGGCGGCCGGCCTGCTCGTCACCTGCACGATCGTGCCACGTCCGACCCGGGCCGCGGCGACCGGATCAGGTCCGGGTGAGGGCCAGGAGGCAGACGTCGTCGCGGGTCTGCTCGTCGGCGAGGAGCTCCTCGACGAGGCGGTCGACCATCTCGGCGGCGGGCAGGGCGTGGAGACGGGAGGCGGCCAGGGCCAGGGCGTCCAGGCCGGCGTCGATGTCGCGGCCCGGCCGCTCGACCAGGCCGTCGGTGAAGACGATCACCCGTCCACCCCGCTCGATCTGCGCCTCGCCGACGGGGCGGGGCTCGGTGCGCGGGAGGGCGGCCAGCGGGGCCGACCGCCCCTCCCAGAGGTAGGACGGGGCACCGTCGGGGCCGAGCAGAAGCGGCGGGAGGTGGCCGGCGCAGGCGTAGCGGAGGTGGCCCGTGACCGGCTGGAGCTCGAGGGCGGCCACCGTGGCCATCCAGGCGTCGGGGACGCGGGCGACGAAGTCGTCGAGGTGGTCGAGCACCTGGCTGGGGCCGGACCCGACCGACGCCAGGGCCCGATAGGCACTGCGCAGCTGGCCCATGGCGGCGGCCGCCGCGAGGCCGCGTCCGACGACGTCGCCGACCGACGCCGACAGCGTCTCCCCGTCGGCCAGGAGGAACGAGTCGTACCAGTCGCCTCCGACCTCCAGCCCCTCCACCGCCGGGCGGTAGCGGGTCTCGACGGCGAAGCCGGGGCCCTCCTCCAGCCCGCCGGCCAACAGGCTGCGCTGGAGGACGATCGCCGTCTCCCGCTCACGGGCCTCGGACGCCTCGGCCGCCCGGCGCGCCGCCAGCAGCTCGCGCTCGTAGGCGTGGCGTCCGGTGGCGTCGACGAGCGTGGTCCGGACGTGGGCCGGCACGTCGCCGTCGGCCGGCCTCAGACACGAGCTGGCCACGACCGGGTGGAAGCCGCCCCCGACCACCTCCAGGTCGAAGGCGACATCGCTGACCTCCTCCTGCATCTGCAGCAGAGGGGCGTAGTGCGTCTCGTAGAAGATCCGGCCGCCGACCCGGAGGAGATCGGGGAACGTGCGCCGCCCCACCAGGTCGGCCTCGCTCCAGCCCGTCCACACCAGCAACCGCTGGTTGACGCGGGCGATGGTGCCGTCCATCCACGTGGTCAGGTAGGCGCAGGGGGCCTCGTCGTAGAGCGTGGCGAGGTCCTCGGCCGGGAGGGGGGCTCGCCCGTCGGCGGCGGACACCTCAGGCGGGGTCCGGCACGAAGGCGGCGATGGCGGCGATGGTCTCGGCCGGGGCGCTGAGGTTGGGGCAGTGGCCGGTGGCGTCGAGCACGACCATCTCGCTGCCGGGGATGTGATCGTGGACGTAGGCGCCGACCGTGGGGGCGGCGATGGCGTCCTCCCGGCTCTGCACCACCAGCGTCGGCACTGCGACCCGGGGGAGGTCGGCCCGGGAGTCCGACAGGAACGTCACCCGGGCGAACGACCGGGCCATGGCCGGGTCGGTGGCACAGAAGGAGCTGGTGAGCTCCTCGCCCAGCTCGGGCCGGTCAGCGTTGCCCATGATCACCGGGGCCATGGCGCTCGACCAGCCCAGGTAGTTGTCGTCGAGCGAGGCCAGCAGGTCGTCGATGTCGGCCTCGCCGAACCCGCCGACGTACCCGTCGTCGTCGATGTAGCGGGGCGATGGGCCGATCAGCACGAGGCGGTCGAAGACCCCGGGGGCGGTGAGGGCGGCCCGCACGCCGATCATGGCGCTGACCGAGTGGCCGACGAAGACGGCGGGGTGCGGGCTGATCGAGACGCACACCTCGATGAGGTCGTCGGCGTAGCCCTGGAGCGAGGTGTGGCGCTCCGGGTCGAACGCCGCCAGGTCGGAGCGGCCGAAGCCGACGTGGTCGAACACCACGGTGCGGAAGCGGTTCTCGAAGGCGGGCACGACGTGGCGCCACATGTGCTGGTCGCAGCCGAAGCCGTGGGCGAAGACCATCGGCTGGCCCCCGGCGACGCCCGACTCCACCACGTTGTTCCGGCTGCGGACGTCCACGATCCCCCGAGCGTACCGGGACGGCCGTCACCCCCTGCCGGGGTCGAAGTCCAGGACCTGGGTCAGGCGGACGTTGTTGCCCGACGGGTCCCGGAACGAGGTGTCGATGCCGTAGGGCTGGGCCGTGGGCGGGTCGTTGAAGGTGACACCCCGGGCGGACAGGTCGTCGTAGGCGGCCTGGCAGTCGTCGGTCTCGAGGAACAGCGTCCCGCCGGCGCCCTTGGCGACCAGGTCGGCGAGCTGGCCGCTGGAGTCGGCGTCGAGCATCGGGGGACCCGGGATGCGCATGAGGACGAGCCCGACGTCGTCCTGTCCGGGTGGGCCGACGACCAGCCAGCGGAAGGCCCACTCGTCCATGGTCGTGTCGGACCGGACCTCCCACCCGAGGACCCGGGTGTAGAAGGCGAGGGCCTCGTCCTGGTCGTGGACCCAGAACTGGGCGTTGGCGATCGAGGTGGTGTGTCCGGTCATGGCGACGACGCTACGAACCGGTCGCCGACCCGACCTCTCGAAACGTCCGGTTCTCCCGCCGCCCGAGGGCCTGGATCATGCAGCGCGGGATCCGCACGTGCCGCGCCGCCGGCGGGAACGAGCGGCGGTAGGCCAGCGGCGACATCCCGTAGACACGGCCGAAGCTGGTCGTGAACGAGCCGACGCTGGCCAGCCCGACATCGAAGCAGATCTCGGTGACGCTCCGATCGGTGTCCCGCAGCCGCGCCGCGGCCCGCTCCAGACGCCGGGTCAGCAGGTACTGGTGGGGCGTCTCGCCGAAGGCCCGCCGGAACTCGACGCTGAAGTGGGCCCGGGACAGCCCGGCGGCCCGCGCCAGGTCGGCGACCGTCAGCGGCTCGCCGTACCACCCGTCGGCCAGGTCCCGCGCCCGCAGGAGGTGCCGGACCGGTGGGACCATCCCCGCATCGTGCCACGCCGACGGATCGCGGTTCCCGTTCGTCGGGAACGGGCTGGTGGGCCAAGATCGCGGCGGACGAGGAGACCGGATGGGCGTGTCAGGAGAGGACGAGGCCGAACGGGCCCGGATCGGACGTGGGACGGAGCGTCCCGAG
>DASYLG010000291.1:0-2791 GCA_036009685.1 Iamia sp.
CCGGTAGCCGGCGGTGCGGCGGTCCCGGATCTGGTCGGCCGTCTGGCCGTTCTGGCCCACCTCGTCGGCGTAGTTGTTGTCGACCTCGTGGTCGTCCCACACCACGACGACCGGGGCGGCGTGGTGAGCGGCCTGGAGGTCGAGGTCGCTCTTGTAGAGGCCGTAGCGATTGCGGTACTGGTCGAGCGTGAACACCTCGTCGGGGCCCTGCGAGCGGACCGGCCCCTCGCCGCCGTTCTCGTAGATGTAGTCGCCGAGGTGGAGCCACAGGTCGAGGTCCTCGCCGGCCAGGGCCCGCAGCGCGGTGTAGTAGCCGACCGGATAGCTCTGGCAGGAGACGAAGCCGAAGCGCAGCGGGGTGGTGCCCGAGGCCGGGAGGGTGCGGGCGCGCGCCACCGGGCTCTGCCAGCCCTCGACGGCGAACTGCACGAACCACTCGCCGTCGGGGGCGAGGCCACCGATGTCGACGTGGACGGTGTGGGCCAGCTCGGCCACCGCGCTGGTGGTTCCGCTCTGGACGACCTGGCCCATGCCCGCGTCCCGGGCGACCACCCAGTCGACGGGCACGGCGTCGGGCGCCATGCCGCCACCGTTCGTCGGATCGGGGGCGAGGCGGGTCCACGCCACGAAGCCCGACGAGGTCGGGTCGCCAGTGGCGGCGCCCAGCGTGAACGGGTCGTCGGGCAGCGGCGCGGCGCCGGCCGGCAGCGGGGCGAGCAGCGAGCGCATCCGCACCGCGGCCACCGTCGCGGCGGCGCCGATGAGCAGGGATCGACGACCGAAAGGCTCCACGGGGGGTCATCGTGGCACGCTGGGGGGCACACATGCGTCGCCCGACCCGTGCCCAGCTGCTCCGGCGCCGGAGCCTGGCCGCCGCCTTCCTCGTGGTGGCGAGCGCTCTCGCCCTCGGGCTCTGGGCCCGTGACAGCGACAGCCCGTCGGCCCCCTCCGACACGGCGGAGACGACCACCGTCCCCTGGGCCACCACCGAGGCGGCCGCCGAGACGACGGCGCCGCCCACCACCCGGTCGACCGGCGTGTTCCTGCCCGACGCCAGCCCGCCCGGGCCGGTCGTGGGCGAGGGGCCGCTGCGGACCTACCGGGTCGAGGTCGAGGACGGCGTCGGGATCCCCATCGAGGAGTTCACCGCCGAGGTCGAGCGCATCCTCTCCGACCCCCGGGGCTGGACGTCGGCCGATGGGGTCTCCCTCCAGCGCGTCACCGGCCCCGAGGCGGAGATGACCGTCACCTTGGCCACGCCGTCCACGGTCGACCTGCTCTGCTACCCGCTCGACACCGACGGCGACGTCTCCTGCGCCCAGGAGGGCCGGGCCATCATCAACGGGAAGCGCTGGGCGGAGGGCGCGGCGCCGTCGCAGCTCCCGCTCGGCTCGTACCGGGAGTACCTGGTCAGCCACGAGCTGGGCCACGTGCTGGGCCACCACCACGAGCCCTGTCCCGGACCCGGCGTGCTGGCGCCGGTCATGGTCCAGCAGACCCTCGGCATCGCCCCCTGCGCACCCAACCCCTGGCCCGCCCCCGACGCCCTGACGGGTTGACCCTGCCGTCCCCAAGCCGTTCTGTGTGCGGAAACCCACCGGACCGGTGGTTTCCCGCACACGGAACGGTCTCGAGCGCTGTCGGTGAGGACCGAAACGAGAACAGGTTCTAGTCTGGGGGCGTGGACCTGACGCTGACCGACGAGCAGGAGCTGATCCGCGACAGCGTGTCCCGGCTGCTGGCCAAGCTCTCCGGACCCGAGCAGGTGCGGGAGGCCGAGGCCGGGGGCCACGACCCCGTCCTGTGGGGCGCCCTGGTGGAGATGGGCATCCCCGCCATGACCCTGCCCGAGGCCGTCGGCGGCGGGGGCTCGACGCTCGCCTCCCTCGGTGTGGCCCTCGAGGAGTGCGGGGCGGCGCTGGCCACCGTGCCCGTGGTCGAGGTCGCCGTGGCCGGGCGGGCGCTCGCCGCCCTGGGCCAGGACGAGCGGGCCACGGCCGTGGCCGAGGGCGCCGTCGTCGTCGCCTCGCCCCGACCCGGCGGCGCGCTGGTCCCCGGGGCGGGAGCCGCCAGCTCGGTCCTCGTGCTCGACGGCGACACCCTCGTCGTCGTCGACCGGAGCCGCGAGATCGGGGTCGACGACTGGCCCACGCCGCGGACCATGAGCTCCCTGGCCGCCGCCGACGTCCCCGCCGACGCCGGGCGCACCGTGCTGGCCACCGGCCCCACGGCGCTCGACGCCCACGTTCGGCTGGCCGACGAGTGGCGCGCCCTCACCGCCTCCTGGCTGGTCGGCCTGGCCCAGCGGGCGCTCGACCTCGGTGTCGCCTACGTCACCGAGCGCCGCCAGTTCGGCGTCCCCATCGGGTCGTTCCAGGCCATCCAGCACCGGCTGGCCGACGTGGCCACCGACCTCGAGGGCGCCCGTCTCGTCGCCCGCAAGGCCCTGTGGGCGCTCGACGGGGGTGAGCCCGAGGCCGACGCCTTCCCGGCCATCGCCTTCGCCCTCGCCTCCGAGGTCGCCCAGCGGGCGGCGGCGGTCTCCCTCCACGTCCACGGCGGCTACGGGTTCATGGAGGAGTACGACGTCCAGCTCTACTTCCGGCGGGCCAAGGCCACCCGCCTCCTGGCCGGCGACCCGCGCGACCACCTGCTCCACGTCGCCGACCGCTGCTTCGGCCCGGTCGGCTCCCCGCTCCCCGATGCGTCGTCGGTCGTGCTCGGGCCGCTCTCGCCCGACCGCCGCCCCGCCCGCACGCGGCTGGAGGGTCTCGAGTTCCGGCTGCCCGAG
>DASYLG010000292.1:0-5263 GCA_036009685.1 Iamia sp.
GAGGCGTCGGCCACGAACCGCCGCAGCCGGTCCTCGGACGCGGTGCTGGCGGCGAAGGCGTCCTCGATGTGGGTCAGCATCGAGTTGAGGGCGATGCCCAGCTCGCCGGCCTCGGTGCGGGGGTCGGCCTCGGGCACCCGCTGCGAGAGGTCGCCCGCACCGATCGCCGTCGCCGAGGCCGTCATCCGCTGGATCGGCCGCACCCCCAGGCGGAGCACCCACAGGGCGACCAGCGCCAGCAGGGCCAGGACCAGGGTCGTCGCCCCCACCTCGACGGCGACGAGCTGGGCCACCGATTCGTCGATGTCGTCGAGGGGGGCGCCGATGAGCAGCAGCACGCCGCCGGGCAGCTCGCGGGCGAAGACCCGGAAGCGGTCGGCCCCGCTGCCACCGACGGTCTGGAACCGGCCGGAGCGGATGGCGTCGACCTGCGCCACCGTCCACGTGGGGACGATCAGGTCTCCGTCGGCGTCGGCCGGCGCGTCCTGCGTCACCACGTCGTCGCCGTTCAGCACGCCGACCCACAGGGTCGACGGCCCCCGGACGAGCTCGGGGCCGCTGGAGTACCGGGCCCACGGTGGGACCCCACCATCGAATGCGTAGGGGCCCCCGGGGATGCCGTCGTCGGGGTCGTTCTGAA
The DNA here is from genome assembly GCA_036009685.1 of Iamia sp. GTDB lineage: Bacteria > Actinomycetota > Acidimicrobiia > Acidimicrobiales > Iamiaceae > Iamia. The sequence goes on from DASYLG010000292.1 coordinate 641, forward strand.
CGTTCGAGCCGGTGACGGTCGGCGAGGCCGACTCGCTGCGGAGCTGCTCGTCGACCTTGGCCAGCAGGTCCTCGCGCGTCGAGCGCGTCACCACCACGGCGACGGCGACGAGCACGACGGCGACGAGGCCGAGGCCGAGCAGCAGGCGGAGGCGGAGCGACACGGGCGGAGGGTCAGCCCTGCTCGCGGACGACGTACCCCACGCCCCGGATGGTGTGGATCAGGCGGACGTCGTCGCCGTTGTCGAGCTTCTTGCGCAGGTAGCCGATGTAGGTCTCCACGATGCCGCCGTCGCCCCCGAAGTCGTAGTTCCACACGTGGTCGAGGATCTGGGCCTTCGAGAGCACCCGGCCCTGGTTGGCCAGCAGGAACCGCAGGAGGTTGTACTCGGTCGGCGACAGGTTGACGTCGGACCCGCCCCGGGTGACGCGGTGGGCGTCGTCGTCGAGCTCGAGGTCGGCGCAGCGGAGGACCGAGCCGTCCTTCTGGGCGCCGGTGCGGCGGAGGACGGCATCGGTGCGGGCCACCAGCTCGTCGAGGCTGAAGGGCTTCACGACGTAGTCGTCGCCGCCGAGGGTCAGGCCCCGGACCTTGTCCTCGGTGGCGTCGCGGGCGGTGAGGAAGACCACCGGCACCCGGCTGCCCTCGGTCCGGAGCCGGCGGCAGACCTCGAAGCCGTCGAGGTCGGGCATCATCACGTCGAGCACGATCAGGTCGGGCGAGGACTCCCCCGCCGCGGCCAGCGCCTCCCGCCCCGAGGCCACCGCGGTGACGTCGTAGCCGTGGTGGCGCAGGGCCGCCTCCAGCATCGAGCGGAGGTTGTCGTCGTCGTCGGCCAGCAGCAGGCGCTCTCCCGTCATGGCGCCCATGATGGCGGCCGACTCTGAGAGGTTGCTGAGAACCGCCCCGGAGTCGGCGAGGATCAGTGGGTCGACGACAGCGAACCGGGCATCGCACCCAGCTCGGAGCTGTCGAGCGCATCGGCCAGGCTGGCCGGAGCGGGCCCGGCGGCCGGACCGCTCCGCCCGACGTCCATGAAGTCCTCGAGCCGCGGCGGCGGGGCCGGCAGCGGCACCTCAGCCAGGGTGGTCCGGACGGGCGCCATGACCTCGGCCCCGGCGTTGCGGGCCTCGACCAGGTGCTCGGCCACCAGCTGGCGGTAGGCGTCGCGCTCGAGTGGGCGGGACAGCAGGTAGCCCTGGCCGTACCGGCACCCGAGGTCGCGCAGACGGGCCAGCTGGGCCTCGGTCTCGATCCCCTCGGCCACCACCATGGTGACGTCGAGCGAGTCGGCCATCTGCATGATGGTGCGGGCCAGGCGGTCGCCCTTGGAGGCGCCGTCGAGCTCGGCCACGAAGGCCTTGTCGATCTTGACGATGTCGACGGCGAAGCGCTGGAGGTAGGCCAGCGAGCAGTAGCCGGTGCCGAAGTCGTCGATGGCGATGCGGACGCCGACGTCGCGCAGGTGGTCGAGCAGGACGGCGGTGGCGTCGGTGTCGGCCATCAGGGCCGTCTCGGTGATCTCGATGGTGAGCCGCGACGGGGGCAGCTGGGCCACCTCGAGGGCGTCGGCCACCGTCGCCAGGAACGTCGGGGCCGCGAACTGCACGCCGGACACGTTCACGCCCACGGTGCCGCCGGTGACCGCGGCCTCGGCGCAGGCGTGGCGCAGGGTCCACTCCCCCATGGGCACGATGAGACCGGTCTGCTCGGCGATGGGGATGAAGACGTCGGGCGGGATGTCGCCCCGGTCGGGGTGGGCCCAGCGGCTGAGGGCCTCGGCCCCGCGGACCAGGCCCGTCTGCAGATCGACGATGGGCTGGTAGACCGTGCGGAGGTTGCCGCTCTCGATGGCGGTCGACAGGTCGGTCTGGAGGGAGAGGCGGTCCGAGGCCATGTCCCGCATGGCCGGGTCGAACACGCACACCCGGCCCTTGCCGGTGCGCTTGGCCTCGTACATGGCGATGTCGGCGTCGCGGAGCAGGCCGACGGTGCTCGACCCCGAGTTGGCCACGGTCACGCCGATGCTGGCGACCACGCCGAGGTCCATGTCGCCCACCGACACGGGGACGTGGAGGGCCTCGAGGATGCGGTTGGCGATGGTGGTGGCCTCGCCCGGGGCCCGGTCGTCCTCCAGCAGCACGGCGAACTCGTCGCCACCGAGGCGGGCGGCGGTGTCGCCGACCCGGAGACAGCGCACGATGCGCTCGCCCACGGCCCGCAGCAGGGCGTCGCCGGCGCCGTGCCCCAGCCCGTCGTTGACGGCCTTGAAGTCGTCGAGGTCGACGAACAGCACGGCCACGTCGCACTGCGGGTCGCGCCGGCGGCGGTGGAGGGCGTGGTCCACCCGGTCGGCGAACAGGGCCCGGTTGGCCAGCCCGGTGAGGCTGTCGTGGAAGGCCTGGTGGCTCAGCTCGGCGGCCAGGGCCTTGCGGTCGGTGATGTCCCGCATGGTGAGGGCCAGCCCGTCGACCACCTCGTTCTGGACCAGGTTGGCCGCCACCACCTCGAACTCGCGGATGGAGCCGTCGGTCGCCAGCAGTCGGGTCTCGAAGCGGGACGTGGCGTGGGCCGGCCGGGTGGCGGCCTGGTACAGGTGCGTGGTGAGCGTCGAGACGTCGTCGGGGTGGGCGATGCTGCGCAGGGCCATGTTGACGTGGTCGTCGGGCTCGCGCCCCAGAGCCGTGCGGAACGCCGGGCTCATGTACCGGATCATCCCCTCCTTGTCGACCACGCCGATGACGTCGCTGGAGTGCTCGACCAGGGCCTCGAAGCGGTCCTCGCCGGCCCGGGCGGTGTGGGTCTCGACCGACCGCACGACGCTGGTCATGCGGAGCAGGGCGAGCACGAAGGTGACCACCGTGGCGATCGCCGGCCCGGCCAGCGCCGCCTTGGTGGGGGCCTCGATGCCCAGCACCTCCGCGATCAGCACCATCGGGGGCAGCAGGGCGGCGATGCCGAGGACCATCAGACGGCGACGACCGATCTGGGAGTCCACCGACGTCACGTGGTGCTGCTCGGCCATGCTGGCGTCGACGCCGGCGGCGCCCAGGACGGTGTAGGCCAGCATGAAGGCCAGGTCGACCGGGGCGCCCTCCTCGTAGCGGCCGAGCCGCTCGGCGACCTGGAACCAGAGGTCGGCGCCCAGGAACAGCAGCAGGCCGCCGGACAGCATCCGGGTCGACGGCGTGGCGCCCTGCGTGCAGCAGAGGAGCCGGGCCACCGCCGCCAGCAGGAGCACGTCGACGACCGGGTAGGCCAGGCTCCAGATCCGGTCCGTGGTCGTCACCGTCGGATCGCCCAGCAGGGGCTCCACGACCGCCACCCAGGCGAGGACGCCGCCGGCCAGGGCCACGATCGAGGCGTCGATGCTGGCGAAGACGTCGCGGACCGCCACCGTCTCCCGGACCCGCAGGGCCAGGGACAGCGCCATCAGCACGCCGCCGGCCAGGTAGGCGGGGTCGGCGAGGGAGCGGGTCGGGTCCTCGCCGGCGGCCAGCTGCTGCCACCACAGCGCCTCGCCGGTGACGAGGGCGGCCAGGCCGCCGGCGTGGATCATCCAGGCGGTGGCGTGGTACGGCCGGTGGGCGATGATCCCGCCGACGGTGGCCACCACGGCCAGGGCGCCGGCGGCGACGTAGATCCCCTCGCTCCCCACGGTGCGGGGGGCCATGGCGTAGGCGACCGTCAGCCCGGTCCCGAGGACGAGGACAGCTAGCGCGAGACGGGACGGGGCGCGCTGATCCACCCAGGCCCATCGGCCGCCTCCCCCGATAGATGAGCCCCTGACCAGCCCTCACGCGCCGTGGTCAGACCACTCCAACCCCTGGTCAGGAGGGGTGGCTGGTCACCGCTGTTCAGCGACCACGGGGGACGGGGTTGCCACTGAAACTTGTCGAGAACATCCTGTTCAGAGGCATGAGATCCCGTAGATCGAGTAGATACGTACACATGTTCGAAGGGCTCGCCGAGGCGATCGAAACGCTGGTCGTGCCGGTCGACGCGGATGCCCTGGCGTCGGTGCTCGACCTGCGCGACCGGCTCGATGCTCGGCTGGCGGACGCGGTGTGCGCCTTCGACGACACCAACGAGTGGGACCGGGCCGAGGGGTGCGCCTCTCTCGCGGCCTGGCTCCGGATCCGGGGGCGGATGACCGCCGGCGACGCCTCCCGGCTGGCCCGGACGGCGCGACGGCTGCGGCCGCTCCCGACGTTGCGGGCGGCCTGGCTCGACGGCTCGGTCTCGGGCGGCCACGTCGCCACCGTCGTGGCCAACCTCTCCGATCGCACCGCCCCGCTGTTCGCCGAGCAGGAGGACGACATCGTCCCCGTCCTCGCCCAGGTCGACGTCGGAGCGTCCGCCGTGGCCATGAAGCACTGGGCCGCCACCGCCCGGGAGCTCGTCGAGCAGGATCCGGCCGACCCCGACCCCGATCGGTCGGCCCACCTCTCCCCCACGCTGTCGGGTGGACGGCTCGATGCGAACCTCGAGCCCGAGGCCTTCCACGCCGCCCAGGCGGCATTGCGTCTGGCCATGGGCCGGAAGAGCGACGACGACCCCCGCACCCTCGCCCAACGACGCCACGACGCGCTGGCCGCGGTGTTTGGCTTCGTCCTCGACCAC
>DASYLG010000293.1:0-15422 GCA_036009685.1 Iamia sp.
CGCCGCCTCGGCCTCGGCCAGCGCGACCCGCGCCTCGGTCAGCCCGGCCACGGCGTCGCCGGTGAGGGTCAGGCTGTGGGCCAGCTCGATCTGGACCCGGGCCCGGTTGACGCTGGGGCGGTCCGGGAACGTGGCCAGGGCGTGGCGGAGCATCCCGATGGACGCCTCGGCCGAGCCCGTCGAGCGCAGCACCCGGCCCAGCAGCGCCACCAGCGCGCCCCGGCCGTCGGCCCGGTCGTCGGCGGCGAGAGCCGGGTCGGGGTGGACGTCGTCGTGGGCCAGCTCGGCCTCGATCAGCGCCCGGGCCCGCGGGAGGCGGTTGCCGAGCACCAGTCCGGTGGCCGCCGCGGCCGCGACCATGAGCCGGTTGCGCCCGGCGGCGACCACCGGGTCGTCGACCGCGTCCCACGTCTCCAGCGCCCGCTGCATGTGCTCGGTGGCCTCGGCGAAGGCGTAGGCCCGGCGGGCGGCGTCCCCGGCGCGGACCGACCACCGCAGGGCGTGGGGAGCGTCGTGGGACTCGCGGGCGTGGAAGGCCACCCGGGCGGCGATGGCGGGATCGTCCTCGGCCTGGTCCCGGCGGGCCAGACCGGTGGCGAAGGCGGCGTGGAGGCCGATCCGCTCGGTGGGCAGGAGATCGCCCTCGACGACCTCGCGGGCCAGGGCGTGGCGGAAGTCGATGCCCTGGTCGTCGGCCACCAGGACCTGGTGGGCGATGGCGACGCGGACCCGATCGGCCAGGTCGGCGGGGGCCAGGCCGGTGACATGGCGGAGCAGGGCGTCGTCGACCGGCCCGGTGGCGGTGCCGGGACCGAGGGCCCGGACGACCTCGACCACCTCCGGCGGCAGGGCGTCGATGCGGATCTGGAGGACGTCCTGGAGCCCGGGCGGGACGTCGGTGGTGTCGCACGCCTCGACGCCGGCGGCCACCAGCTCCTCGACGAAGAACGGCAGGCCGCTCGACCGGGCCACGACCCGCTCGAGGAGGCGATCCTGCAGCGGCCCGCCGGCCAGCGCCGTGGCCAGGGCGGTGACCTCGCCGGCGTCGAGGGGCTCGACCGTCACCGTCGTCACCGCCGGGAGGCGGCGCAGCTCGGCCAGCGCCGGCCGCAGCGGGTGGGTGCGGTGGAGCTCGTCGGCCCGGTAGGTGAGGACGACGAGGAGGCGCAGGCCGTCGAGGTTCCGGGCCAGGAAGTCGACCAGGTCGAGCGTCGAGGCCTCGGCCCAGTGGAGATCCTCGAGGACCAGGGCGACGGGACGGTCGCGGCCGAGGCGGTCGAGCACGCCGATGACCAGCTCGAACAGGCGGGCCGGGTCGGTGGTGACGGCGTCGAACACCGCCGGGCTACCGCCGGCCGCGCCCAGCTCGGGGAGGAGGCGAGCCAGATCGCCGCGAGCGGGACCCACCACCCTCTCCCGCTCCGCCTCGTCGAGCCCGCGGAGCAGCCCCCGCAGGGCCCCGGTGAGAGGGGCGAAGGGCTGGGTGCCCGAGCTGCGCGACGGGGTCGACCCGAGCAGCCAGGCGCCGCCGGCGGCGAGGACGTCGGGCCGCAGCTCGGCCACCAGCCGGCTCTTGCCCACCCCGGCATCGCCCCCCAGCAGGACGACGCCGGGCTTGCCGTCGACCACCGCCGCCCAGGCGGCGCGCACGGCCCGCAGCTCGTCGGCCCGCCCGACCAGGGCGGAGGCGGAACCGGGCATCGACATGGGTGCAGTCTCGCCGTCCCGACCCTCATCCGTCGCCCGGTTCCCGCCATCATCCGGCCTGGCGCCGTGGGCTGGGGCCGGTACCGTCTGGCCCGTGGGCGACCCTCCTCTGGTCGACGTGGGGGCCTTCGACCGGATCGAGGGCCCGGGCGCGGCCGACGACTTGGTGACGTGGATGGCCCACCAGCGACGGGGTGGGGCCGATGCCGCCGTCGATGCCCTGGGGTTGGCGGCCGGCGACCGCGTCCTCGACCTGGGGTGCGGGCCGGGCGTGGACCTGGCCGCGCTGGCCGCCCGGGTCGGGCCGTCCGGCCTCGCCGTGGGGCTCGACCGATCGCCGGCCATGGCGGCCGCGGCCCGGGCGACGACCTCGTCCGCCGTCGTGGTGGTGGGCGACGGCCAGGTCCTCCCGTTCGGCTCGTCCGCCTTCGCCGGGGCCTGGGCCCGCGCCGTGCTGATCCACACCCCGTCGCCGGCCGCGGCGGTGGCGGAGCTGGCGCGGGTCGTGCGGCCCGGCGGGCCCATCGTCTTGTCGGAGCCCGACCACGGCTCGCACCTGGTGGCCACCGACGAGGTCGACGTCTTCGAGCGGGTGCGGGACCACCGCCGTACGACCTTCCGCCACCCGCTCGTCGGGCGTGACCTGCCGGCTCTGGCGGTGGGCGCCGGGCTGGAGGTGGTGGGCCGGTGGCTGGGGCCGATCGAGCACCGCTCGCTGGCTCGGGCGCGGGCGGCGGGCGGGCCCTTCGACGTGGCCGTCGCCGCCGCCGTGGAGGCCGGGGCGATCACCGCCGCCGAGGGCCGGCGCTACCTCGCCTCGCTGGAGGAACGCGACGCGGCAGGGGCCTTCCTGTTCGCCGCCCTCGCCGTCACCGTCGTGGCCCGCCGGCCCTCTGACCAGGCCTGATCCTCAGTGTCGTACCCCCTGCGTAGGGTCGAGGGTCCACAGTCACCGATCGGGCGGAGAGGAGACCACCACCATGTCCGACACCACGCGCACCGCAGTCGAGACCTACTTCCGCACCTGGCGCGAGCGGGACTTCGCCGCCTTCCGCGCCAACCTCGCCGAGGACGTCATCTTCGAGGGTCCCATGGCGACCGTCGAGGGCGCCGAGGACTGCGCGGCCGGTGTCGAGGGGATGTCGCAGGCCCTCGACGATGTCGTCGTCACCAAGGTGTTCGTCGACGGCGACGACGCCACCACCTGGTTCGAGCTCCACACGAAGGGAGGTGAGGTCCTGCCCGTGGCCAACTGGAGCCACGTCACCGATGGCACGGTCGATCGCATTCGGGTCGTGTTCGACCCACGGCCGATGCTCGGCTGAACCGGCCGGTACCCTCGGCCCCCATGTCCGATGACGACCCGCTGTACCACATCGGGTTCGCGCCGTCGGACCTGCCCGAGGGGGCCGCCGTCGCCTTGCTCAGCGGGGACCCGGGGCGCTCGGAGCTGATCGCCACCGAGCTCCTGGCCGACGGCCGTCCGCTGGCCCGCAACCGAGGCCTCGACGCCTTCGTGGCCACCCTGCCGGGCGGCCGGCCGGTGGTCTGCGCCACCAGTGGGATGGGGGCGCCGTCGATGAGCATCGTGGTCAACGAGCTGGTGCAGGCCGGCATCGACACGGTGATCCGCATCGGCACCAGCGGCTCGATCCAGGACCACGTCCGCACCGGGACGGTGGTGGTGGCCCACGCCGCCCTCACCAACCAGGGCGCGGCCGACGACATCGCCCCACCCCGCTACCCCGCCGCCGCCGACCCCTTCCTGACCGTGGCCCTGGCTCAGGCCGCGGCCGGCCTCGGGTACGACCACCACGTGGGCACGGTGGCGTCGGTCGACACCTTCTTCGAGGGCCAGGAGCGCTCGGCCTCGTCGGCCAACCCTCACCTGCTCCGCCGGCTGCGGGGGATGATCGACGAGTACGCCGGCCTCGGCGTCCTCAGCTTCGAGATGGAGGCCGGCACGCTGTTCAAGATGGGCGGCGTCTACCGCTTCGCCGCCGGCTGCGTCGTAGGCATCGTGGCCCAGCGCACCGAGGACGAGCGCCCGGACCTGACCGAGAAGGACGCGGCTGTCGATCGGGCCGCCCGCACCGCCATCGCCGCCGCCGACACCTGGTCCCGACGCGCTTCCTGACCGCTCCCCGCCGGCCCCGGCGCAGGGGTCCCGTGCCCACCGTGGGCCCGCGGATCGAGGGTGCGGTCGTCCTGGTGACCGGGGCGACCGGTGGCATCGGGCGGGCGCTGGTCGAGGAGGCCGGGTCCCGGGGCGCCACCGTGGTGAGCACCGACCTGGCGGGCACCGGAGCGGGGGTCGCCCTCGACGTCACCGACCGGACGCGGCCACGGTCGCGCCGGGCCGAGCCGCCCTGCTGTGGTCCCTCCAGCGCCACGCCCCCGGCCTGGTCCGCCGGGCCGTGGCCCGCAACCTCCGCGCCGAGCTCGGGTCGACCCGCTGACGACGACGACCGGCGGAGCCGGCAGGGTCAGCTCTCGCAGCCGATCCCGTCGTTGTCGTTGCCGTCGAGGTCGTAGATGTCGGTCCCGATGATCGTCACCGGGCCCTGCACGTACGACGGCCCGTTGCCGGAGCCGCCGGCGCAGTCGACGTCGCTGTCCACGGGGACGCACCCGGAGTAGTTCGGGTCGCAGCTGTTGGCCGGGGCGACGGGCGCGGCCGTGGTGGGCGGGGGTGGCGGGGCCGTCGTGGTCGGGGGCGGGGGTGGGGCAGTGGTCGTCGTCGTCGGGGGCGCCGTCGTGGTCGTGGTCGTCGTGGTGGTCGACGTCGTGGTCGTCGGGCGGGGCCGCGTCGTCGTGGTCGTCTCGGGCTTCTCGGCCTCGGTGACCTCGGTCCCGTCCCCGGGCTCGACGGCCTTGGCGTCATCGTCCGGGGCGTCGCTGCACCCGACCCCACCCATCAGCAGCACCACGCACGCGATGACGATCGCTCGTCCCATCGGATCCTCCCCTGCGCCCACCCCTCCGGTGAGCGACGGCGGACCCTACCCCGCCCTGACAGCGACCGCCATGGCCGCGGGCCGCCAGACTGGGGCGGTGGACACGAGCCGGGCCGATCGCCCCACCGGGACCCTGGCGGTCCGCGAGCTGGCGGCGGCCGAGATGGACGTCCGCATCCGCTACTTCCACGATGCCTCCGACGAGCACCTGGAGCTGATGGGCGTGGACCGCGCCCTGCTCCCGCCCCCCGACGAGTGGGCCGCCACCTACATCACCGACGCGGCCCTCCCCCGCGAGGAGCGCACCACCGCGTCGCTGGCGTGGGAGCTCGACGACGAGATCGTCGGTTTCGCCTCGCTCAGCCAGATCACCTACGGCGACGAGGCCTTCTTCCACCTCCACCTGCTCGAGGCCGGGCACCGCCACCGCGGCCTGGGGGTGCCGTTCGTCCGGTTGTCGGCGGCGCGGTTCGTCGAGCTGTTCGCCCTCCGCCGTCTGCTGTCGGAGCCCAACGCCTTCAACGTGGCCCCCCACCGCACCCTCCAGCGGGCCGGCTTCCGCTACGTGCGCACCCACGTGACCGCGCCGGGCCCGTTCAACCCACCCCAGCCCGTCACCCGCTGGGTGCTCGACGCCGAGGACCTCGTGCCGTGAGTGGCGCCCTGGTGGTCCGGCCGGCGGTGGAGCAGGACCTGGCCGCCATCACGCACCTGTTCAACGTCTTGATCCCGACGACGGCCACCGCCTGGCGGGACCATCTGGCCGACGACGAGGAGATGGCCACCTGGTGGGCCCAGCAGGAGGCCGCCGGCCACGCCGTGCTGGTGGCCGAGGTCGACGGTCGGGTGGTGGGCTACGCCACCTGGACCGGGTTCCGCGGCGGCGACCGCTTCCCCGGCTACCGCCGGACCGTCGAGCACACGATCCACGTCGACGGCGACCAGCACGGCCGGGGCGTGGGCCGGGCCCTCCTCCAGGAGCTGGTCGCCGAGGCCGGTCGGCGCCGCGTGCACGTCATGGTGGGCGCCGTCGACAGCGAGAACACCGGGTCGATCGCCTTCCACGAGGCCCTGGGGTTCAGGGTGGTCGGCCGGATGCCCGAGGTGGGGCGCAAGTTCGACCGCTGGCTCGACCTCGTCCTCCTCCAGCGCACCGTCGACGGCTGACCGGCGGTCAGCGGCGCTGGCCGACCAGGTGGAACAGACGGCTCATCCGCCGGTACGGGTCCCGCCGGCTGGCCTCCAGCTCGACGGCGAGGACGAGGTCCTCGGGGTCGGTCGCCTCGCGCTCGGGCACCCAGCCGTCGGTGAAGAGGCGGACGCCGTACCAGGCGAGGGGGTCGACCCCGTGGCCGGCCAGCGCCCGCTCGAGACCGGCGATCGAATCGCCCCGCGTCTCGACGCCGAGCCCGTTCACCTGCCGGTCCTGGTCGAAGCCCGCCAGGGCGGCCGCCCAGTCACCGCGGTGGGCGGGGAGGACGGCCATGACCTCGACGTTCTTGGCCACGATCGACACCAGCCCGCCGGGCGCGGCCAGCGCGCAGAGGGCGGCGACCAGGGGCCGGGGGTCGTCGAGGTACATGACCACGCCATGACACAGGACTCCGTCGAACGTCTCCCCGTCGACTGCCGCCGGGGCGGCCTCGCCGGGGGCCTCGACGAGGCGGATCCGGGCGCGCGTCGGGGCGTCCTCGGCGGCGCGCGCCTGCTCGGCCCGCTCGAGCATCGCCGGGGACGGGTCGACGATGGTGACGTCGTAGCCGGCCCGGGCCAGCGGGATGCTCTGGTGCCCGGCGCCGCCGCCCACGTCGACGAGGCGCCCCGGCGGCGGGGCGAGGTGGTGGCGCAGGTGGGCGTCGACGACGTGGGTCCGGATCCGGCCCCGGAGCGACCCGTAGTGCCCGTCGAGGAACGCGGGGGCCAGCTCGGCCCAGGCGTCGTCGCTCGCTGCACCCACACCCCCATGGTGGCCCAGATCAGCGGGCGAAGTCCGGGTTGTTGGGGCGCACGGAATCGCTGCGGCCGGCCGGCTCCTCCCAGTCCTCCTGGCGGCCGAGGGCGGTGAGGTCGAGGTAGGCGTAGGACCCGCCGGTCCACTCGGACCCGCGTCCGAAGCTGCTGTAGGTGTGGAAGACGTCGTCGCCGACACGGAGGAAGCAGCTCGTCCCGGGCTGCTCGCCCGCCCACCCGGCCCACGCCGGGTCCCGCTCGGCCCAGTCGTCCTGGCTCCGGTAGTTGTACTCACCGGGCCGGACCGCCTCGTCGATGGTGACGTGGAAGTCGTAGTTGAACAGGCTCCCGAACGACGAGTACCAGGGGAAGGTCCAGCCCTTCTTGGCCTTGTAGGCCTCGATCTTCTCGATCGGGGCCCGGGACACGTACACCAGCCGGGTGTCGCGGCGGGCGAGGTGGTCGCGCAGCCCGTCGGCCACCTCCTCGGCGCCGGCGGTGCAGCTCGGGCACCCGTCGGTCCACTCGGGCTCGAACATGAAGTGGCTGACGATCAGCTGGCGCCGGCCGTCGAACAGGTCGAGCAGGGTGGCCTCGACGCCGTCGGGCCCGGTGAAGCGGTAGTCGGCCTCGACCTCCACCATGGGCAGCTGCCGACGGTGGGTGCTCAGCTCGTCGCGGGCCCGGGTCAGCGCCTTCTCCTCCTCCAGGAGGGCGATGCGGGCGACGCGCCACTCCTCGGGCGACACGATCTCGGGCAGGGCCATGACGTCTCCTCGGCTGGGGGCAGAGAGGACTGACCCCGGGGCCGGCGGGGACTCATCGGGCCCCGAACTGGCCAGGTGGTGTCCACTTCAGCGGCGCACGATACCGTCATGACCCGCCCCCGATACCCCCACGGCGTCCCCTGCTGGCTCGAGCTGGTCGGCGCCGACATCGCCGCCGCCACCTCCTTCTACGGCGCCGTGTTCGGGTGGGAGGTGGACGACGGGGTGGCCCGGCTCGACGGCCGAGCGGTGGCCGGACTGGGCGCGGCGGCCGCCACCGGCCACGCTCCCGCCGGGCCGGCCCGGTGGGCGACGTCCATCGCGGTCGACGACGTCGATGTCGCCGCCGCAGCCGTCGCCGCCCACGGCGGCACGGTGCGTCACGGTCCGGTCGACGTGGGCGACGTGGCGCGGGTGGCGGCGTGCACCGACCCGGCGGGGGCGGGCTTCGGGCTGTGGGACGCCGCCGGCCGGATCGGGGCCGAGCTGGTCAACGCCCCGGGCACGTGGAACTGGAGCGACCTGGCCACCGGCGATCCCGACGGCGCCGCCACCTTCTACGGCGCCGTGTTCGGCTGGCGCGCCGTCCCGCTCCCCGCCTTCGGCGCCACCATGTGGCAGCTCCCGGGCTACGCCGACCACCTCGACAGCCTCGATCCCGAGCGGGCCGAGCGGCACGCGGCCGACGGCGTGCCCCCCGGCTTCGGCGACGCCATCGGCTGGCTGGTCACCGCGCCCGACGACGACCCGCCGGCCTGGGTGGTGACCTTCGCCGTCGCCGCCACCGACGCCGCCGTCGACCGGGTCGTGGCCGCCGGCGGAACGGTCGTCGACCCACCCCACGACCTGGGCCCGACCCGCCTGGCGGTGGTCGAGGACCCCTTCGGCGCCCGGTTCACCGTCAGCCACTACCGACCGGGCTGAGCGGCCGGACGACGGCCGCCGGGCCGCGGGTACCGTCACGGTGTGCGGGACGAGCTCGGGGTGCGGATCGGCTACGGCGCCGGCACGACGATGGCCAGCGTGGCCCAGGTCCGGGAGGAGGCCCGCTGGGCCGAGGCCGCCGGGTTCGACTCCTTCTGGGTGTCGCAGGTCTTCGGCGTCGACCCCATCGTCGCCCTGGCCGCGGTCGGGGCCGATGTCCCCGGGCTGGCCGAGCTGGGGACCTCCGTCGTCCCCCTGACCGGCCGGCACCCCCTGGCCCTGGCGGCCCAGGCCCTGACGGCCCAGCAGGCGCTGGACGGCCGCTTCACCCTGGGCGTCGGCACCTCGCACCAGGTCGTGGCCGAGGGCCTCTTCGGTGAGTCCTTCGCCCGACCCTTCACCCGGGCCTCCGAGCACCTGGCCGCCCTGCTCCCCCTCCTGCGGGGCGAGTCCGCCGCCGTGGCCGGCGAGGAGATCGTGGCCCACGGCCGTCTCGACGTCCCGGCCCCGCCGGTCCCCGTCCTGCTGGCCGCCCTCGGGCCCCGGATGCTCGACCTCGCCGGTCGGCTGACGGTGGGGACGACGCTCGGCCAGTGCGGGCCCCGAACCATCGCCAGCCACATCGCCCCCCGCCTGGGCGAGGCGGCGGCCGCCGCCGGCCGGCCGAGCCCGCGGATCGTGGCCCTCGTCATCGTCGGCGTCACGTCCGATCCCGAGGGTCGCCGGGAGGAGCTCCGGCGCGGCTCGGTCCTCTACGACTCCTTCGCCAGCTACCGGACCGCCCTCGACCGCGAGGGGGTGGCCAGCGGGGCCGACCTGGCGCTGCTCGGCTCGATCGAGGCCATCGCCGAGGGCCTGCGCGCCTACGCCGAGGCCGGGGCGACCGACCTCCGCATCGGGATCACCGCCGGCGACGAGGCCGAGCGGGAGGACACGCGCGCCGCCCTGGAGACCCTCCTGGCCGGCTGAGGCTGGCCCGTCCGCTCAGACGGGGTGGAAGCGGAAGACGTCGCCGTCGGGGCGGACGTGCCCGGCGGGAGCGGTCGGGAAGTGGGTGCCGACGAACAGGGCGCCGGTCGTGACCGCCGTCGCCAGCATCCGATGGCGCGTGACCCGGGCCTCCTCGACGTCGGCATCACCGATCTCGGCCGTGTCGGGCACCGCGCACTGGAGCGGGTGGTGGAGGAAGTCGCCGCTGACCAGCGCCACCTCGCCCTCGGATTCGATCCACAGCGACACGTGGCCCGGGGTGTGCCCGCCGGAGGGCTCGAGACGGAGGCCGCCGCCCAGATCGGCGTCCTCGGCCACGATATCGGCCAGCCCGGCGGCGAAGATCGGGGCGATCGACTCGGCATGGGCCTCCTCCACGCCGGGGACGTCCGACGCCCGCCGGTGGGCCAGGTCGGCCTCGGTGTAGAGGTGGCGGGCGTTGGTGAAGGTCGGCACCCAGGTGTCGCCCTCCCGACGGGTGTCCCAGCCGATGTGGTCGGCGTGCAGGTGGGTGTGGACCACCAGATCGACCGTCTCGGCGGCGAAGCCGGCGCCGGTGAACCGCTCCCAGAAGGGCCAGTCCTGGTCGTTCCAGAACGGGAGCTGGAGACGCTTGCCGTTGCCCACGCACGGATCGACGACGACGGTGCGGCCGCCGATCTCGACCACGAAGGCCTGCACGGCGAAGGCGATGGTGCCGTCGGGGGCGGCGAAGTCCGGAACCAGCCAGGGGATCTGCTGGGCCTCGGCGGCGGTGAAGCCGGGGAAGAAGAACTCGGGCGGGATGCCCGGCGTCTCGGCCTCCACCACCCGCGTGATCGTCGCCGCCCCCACGGTCCATCGCTGCGTCATCTGTGCCGGCACGGCGCCAGCCTCCCACGCCATGGCCGTCACACGTCGAGCACGAGCGGCCGGTGGTCGGACACCTCGGGCGCGGCGGGGGCGGCGAAGGCCCGGACGGCGCTCGGGTCGGAGATCAGCAGGTAGGAGGCGTGGCGGACGGGCTTCGGGTAGAGCGACGTGCGGGTGTCGCGGGTGCCGACCAGGTCGACGAGGCCGAGGTCGCCGAGGACGGCGAAGGTCTCGCTGGTGGGCAGCAGGTTGAGGTCGCCCGCCACCACCACGAGGTCGCCGGGGCGGCGGACCCGCTCGACGAGGGCGGCCAACCGCCGGGCCTGCTGGAGGCGGGCGGTGGTGTCGTGCTTGCCGGTGGGGTCGCGCAGGCCGTGCAGGTGGACGACGGTCATGGCGCGGCCCCCGGCCCGGTCGACGAGCCGCACGGCGTGGGCGATGCGCGGTCGGTCGGCGATGGCCCAGCTGGTGTGGTCGACGATGCGCGCCGGGACGGGATATCACCCGACAGCGCCGGAACCATGGTCTTACCGTGGCCGGGTGGCCCAGAACATCTACGACGACTCGGGGTTCTTCGCTGCCTACGCCTGCCTCGATCGCTCGGTCGCCGGGCTCGACGGGGCTCCCGAGTGGCCGGTGCTGCGCTCGCTGCTGCCGCCCGTCGCCGGTCGTCGGGTGGTCGACCTGGGCTGCGGATTCGGCCGGTTCGCCCGCTGGGCGGCGAGCGAGGGGGCGGCGGCGGTCGTCGGCTTCGACCTGTCGACGAACATGCTCGACCGGGCGCGGGCCGACACGCCCGCGTCGGTCCCGGTGACCTACGCCCAGGTCGACCTCGACCAGCTCGCCCTCGACCCCGGCACCGTCGACCTGGCGTACTCCTCGCTGACGCTGCACTACCTGGCCGACCTGCCCCGGTTCCTGGGTGTGGTCCACGACGGCCTGGCGCCGGGCGGGGCCCTCGTCTTCTCGGCCGAGCACCCGATCCTCACCGCCCCGTCGCACCCCGACTTCGTCGACGGCCCGACGGGCCGGGTGTGGCCGCTCGACCGCTACCTCGACGAGGGGCCCTACACCACCGACTGGCTGGCCGAGGGCGTGCGCAAGCAGCACCGGACCGTCGCCACCTACGTCAACGACCTGATCGAGGCCGGGTTCGCCATCGACCGCATGGAGGAGTGGTCCCCGTCGGCCGCCCAGGTCGAGGCGAGACCGGAGTGGGCCGACGAGCATCACCGGCCCTACTTCCTCCTCGTGGCCGCCCACCGGTCGTGACGAAGCCGCCGATCTAGAGCAGCTCCAGGTCGAGGTCGGCCAGGTGGTCGGCGTCGGCGATGAGATCGATGGCCATGATGCGGTCGTCGACGATCACGAGGTCGAAGGCGACCTTCGGCGTGCCCTGGTACGCCCACACCAGGCCGATGTTCCCGCCGACGACGGCGGGCTGGGCCGTCTTGGCCCGGCCGGCGAAGGTGGCGGCCACGGCCACGGCCCCGACCACCTCGGCGTCGGCCCCGGTGGCCACGGCGGCGTCGTCGGCCCGGACGACCACGTCGGGGTCGAGGACGGCGAGCAGGGCGGTGAGATCGCCCCCGCGCGACGCGGCCAGGAAGGCCTCGACCACCTCGCGCTGGCGCTCCCGGTCGGCGGCCGACCCGGGCTCGGCGCCCCGGACCCGGCGGCGCGCCCGGCTGGCCAGCTGGCGGGTGGCCTCCGCCGTGCGGCCCACCACCGGGGCGATCTCGTCGAAGGGCACCGCGAACAGGTCGTGGAGCACGAAGGCGACCCGCTCGGCCGGCGCCAGCCGCTCCAGCACCACCACGAGGGCGAGGCCCACCGAGTCGCCGAGCAGGGCCTCGGTCTCGGGGTCGACGGTGGCCTCGGTGCTGGGCACCGGCTCCAGGGCGTCGTCGCCCCGCGGGTCGATCGGGCGGCGGCGCCGGGCCCGGAGCATGTCGAGGCACACCCGCGACACCACCGTCGTCAGCCAGCCGCCCAGGTTGCCGACCTCGGTCGCGTCGGTACGGCTCAGACGCACCCACGCCTCCTGGACGGCGTCGTCAGCCTCGGCCGACGAGCCCAGCAGGCGCTGGGCCACGGACCGCAGCCGGGCCCGCTCCCCCTCGAACTGGTCGGTCAGCGTGGCATCCGGGTCCATGGCCTCAGGCTCCCTCGTGGGCGGTCGTCCTGCCCATGACGCCCGAGACGTCCTCGACGTGACACCCAGGCTGGCTCCGGGCGATGCGGCGACCCCCAGGGGGATGCCGATCGACCGGAGCCGGTCCCGGTGGCCGCCGCGGTCAGCGCCGACCCGTCACGAGATGTACAGGTGCGGATCCCACGACATGGGCGTGTCGTCGACGGTCAGCGAGACGCTGTACTGCTGGTCGCCCTTCACGCCTTGGGCCTCGACCAGGCCCTCCCAGAACACGTGGTTGGAGATCCCCTGCACGGTCGGGACGCAGATCTTGTCGTTGATCATCTGCCCGGTGAAGCCGGCGATCTCGACGTTGGTGCTGGCGTCGACGGGCGCGACCTGCCAGGTCACGATCTGGCCCTCGGTGACCTGGGTCACCAGCTCTGGCTTCCCTTCGGCGGTCGATCCCATGTACCCGGTGGTGTCGACGAGGTAGATGTTGCCACCGAGGCCATGAGTTGCTGCGCCCACGACATCGACGACGATCAGTACGGAAATATCGGCCATGATCTCTTCTCTTTTCAGTTGGAGTGAAACGGATGACGGAGACGATCAAAGATCGTCAGGGGCGCGGGTAAAGGCCGGTCTGCGATGACCGAGACACCGCGTCTGCCCAGGGCTACGGGCTCGCGGTCGCGCAGGACGTCCTCACGAAGAATGCTTTGAGTTACCCCTCTCCCCCCACCTGAACTCGGAGGCAACCAAGCGTCACTCGCCGGTCGACTTCCCTCAAACCGCCCAGGTGTCCATCACGGTTGTATCTCGTATTCGGGTTGGTGTCCAGGTCTGACAAAGGATGATCGCGGCTTTCTTACGGGATCAACCGGACAGTGGGGCCGACCATCCTGTGCGTGACCGGGCTGTGCCGCCGCGTCACCCGGACGGGTGGCGGGCTGGCATGATGCGGGCCGTCGCACGGGGTGACGGTGAAAGGGGGGATTCCGATGCGGGTCCTGGTTCTGGGGGCCGGCTTCGGCGGGCTCGAGCTGACGACGTCGCTCTCCGAGGCGCTCGGTGATGCCGTCGAGATCACCCTCGTCGACAAGGCCGAGGGCTTCGTCTTCGGCTTCTCCAAGCTCGACGTCATGTTCGGGCGGGCCGTGCCGGACCACGTCGTGCACCCCTACGCCGACGTGGTGAAGCCGGGCGTCACCTTCGTCCGGGCGGCCATCACCGCCATCGACCCCGCCGCCCGCCGGATCGAGACCGACGCCGGCTCCTTCGAGGCCGACGTGATGGTGGTGGCGCTGGGCGCCGACCTCCACCCCGACGCCACCCCGGGCCTGGTCGAGGACGGCCACGAGTTCTACACGGTGCCCGGTGCCTTCGCCCTGCGCGAGGTGCTGGCCGCCTTCGCCGGCGGACGGGTGATCGTGGCCGTCACCTCGACCCCGTTCAAGTGCCCACCGGCGCCCAGCGAGACGGCGCTGATGGTGCACGACCTGCTGACGGCCAAGGGCGTGCGGGACACGTCGGAGATCGCCCTGGTGATGCCGATGGGCGTGCCCATCCCGCCGTCGCCCGACGCGTCCAAGGCACTGCTGGCCGCCTTCGCCGAGCGGGGCATTGCCTGGCACCCCGAGTCGGTGGTCACGTCGCTCGACCCCGACCGCCACGTCGCCGTGCTGGCCGACGGCACCGAGCTGCCCTACGACCTGTTCCTCGGCGTCCCGGTGCACCGGGTGCCGGCGGTCGTGCAGGAGTCGGGGCTGTGCGAGGACGGCTGGGTGCCGGTCGACCCGCTCACCCTCGAGACCCGCGTCCCCGACGTCTACGCCGTGGGCGACGTCACCAGCGTGGGCACGCCCAAGGCCGGCGTGTTCGCCGAGGGCCAGGCCGCCGTGGTCGCCGAGACGATCATCGCCCGGGTGCGAGCCCAGGAGGCCACCACGACCTACGACGGCAAGGGCGTGTGCTACCTCGAGTTCGGCCACGACCAGGTGGCCAAGGTCGAGGTGACCTTCCTCCGCGGCCAGGCGCCCAACGGCCAGCTCGAGGGCCCGTCGTCCCTGCTCGCCGAGGACAAGGCCGCCTTCGGGTCGAGCCGGGTCGCCCGCTGGTTCGACCGCCAGTGGTCACTCCACTGACCCGATCCTGGGCGGCAGATCACCGCTCGTAGTGCAGGTCGTGACCCGTCGTGCGCCCGGTGGGGGCGAAGCCCAGCCGCTCCAGCAGGGCGATGGAACGGTGGTTGCGCCGGTCGACCGTGGCGTCGAGCGTCGTGACGCCCGCGGCGCGCTCGAGCCGCGTGCCGAGACCGGTGACCGCCTCCGTCGCGTAGCCACGGCCCCACGCGCCGGGCGAGAACACGTAGGCCACGGACGCGGATCCGTCGGCCCGGACCGTGGCCTGCACGTAGCCGAGGTGGTGGCCGTCCTCCGCCCGCCGAACGGCCCAGTTGAGCCACTGCTCGGTGCCGTCGGGCGACGTGCGCCGCTCCAGGGCGCGGTACCGCTGGCGCAGGGCGTCGACGCTGTCGGGGGGCGACTCGTCCAGGTACTCGTACATCTCCGGATGGCCCAGCACCGCGAACATGGCCTCGGCGTGACCGGTCGTGATCGGCTCGAGACGCAGGCGCTCCGTCGTCACGACACCCAACAGGTCCATCGGGCGCAGTTTGGCTGCGGATGCGAGCCCCCGGGGGCCGTGCACGAGGCGGCTCGTTTGCTCCGTCAGGGCGACCCTTCTTCGACGACCCGGGGCAGGATCCCGAGCAGGTCCGGCAGGTCGGTCTCGACGGTCGACCAGAGCACGTCGAGGTCGATGTCGAAGTAGTGGTGGATGAGGCGATCACGCATCCGTGCCGCCGCGGACCACGGCACCGCTGGGTGCTGCCGCGTTTCGGACGTCACCTGCTTGGCCGCCTCGCCGACGATCTCGATCAGCTTCGTCAGAGCGAGGACGAGCATCTCGTCGTCGTCCAGGCTGCTCTGTCTCTGCCATCGACGAACCGCAAGGCTGTCGCCACCGCATCGACCATGTGCCGGATGCGAACATCGTCGTCAGGCGGCATACAGCTCCTTCGCAGACGCAGCGACCGTGTCTCGAAAGTACCGACTGAGGTCATTGAACGTCCGCAGG
>DASYLG010000294.1:0-2764 GCA_036009685.1 Iamia sp.
AGCTGCTTGAACCACAGCTCGTAGACCTGGTGCACGACGATGAACAGGTGCTCGTCGTGCTCGGTCGACCGCGGCCGCTGCGCCCCCAGCACCTCGTCGAGCGCCAGGTACGACGTGTACGACACCGCCGCGTCGTGGTCCTCCGGCTCGCTCACCCCGTCGGTCTACCCCCAGCCGAACCATCCGCGAGTGCGTGCGACCCTCTCGACCGACGATCGACCTCGCGTTCCCACGCCATGGGGGCGTCGAGGGGCAGCGCCTCCCAGACCACCTCGACCCAGAAGACCGGCTCACCATGGTGCTGACGACGCCCGGCGGGCCAGTACCTCCCCCCGACGACGAGGAAGACCCCGATCGGCGGGTGCACGCCCTCGAACCACACGGCGTGGGACAAGGGTCCGCCGACGAAGTCGGCGTACCCCTTCAGCCCCGTCGACGCCACCTGCCGCACCGCCGTGAGGACCAGGACGGCTGGGTGGACGCCCGAGGTCGACCATGGCATGCCGGTCAGCGCGCAGCCGCGCACCTGCTCCCACCGGGCGGCCAGCGCCGCGTCCCGGGCCTCGAGCGCGGCCTGGCGGACCCGCGCCCGCCTCTCCCGGCGACGACGGCCGATCACCGTGGGCCCACGCACATGAGGAGCACGTGGCGTAGTGTGCCCTCTCTGGCCGGCGCTACTCCCCCGTCGACCGCTCGATGCACAGAGCGCAGCAGCCGTCCTCGGCCCTCGTCGCCGGACCCCGGTGCCCCGCCGTCAGATGTGGGTCCACTTCGGGCTGCCGGGCTCCGGGATGACGGCGTCGCGGAGCTCGGCGTCGTGCGGGTCGACCCGCTCGGCGCGGGCGTAGACGCCTCCCTGCGTCGTGATGGCCGCGTCGACCTGGGTCAGGAACATCTCGGCGAAGGTGAAGCTCATCTCCGGGTTCTCGTCGGTCGACCCGCTCACCCAGAGGAAGATCCGCCCCGTCCAGCCGGCCGGGAAGATCTTCCGGGTCCCGTGGAGCAGCTGCCACAACCCCACCGCGTCGTGGATCCGGACTCCGAGCTTGTTGCCGATCGTCGGGCTCCCCTGCGGACCGGCGGCCGACCCCCACCCGCAGATGAAGAGGTCCTCCCCCTTCCCCAGCTTGGCGATGGGGTCGTCGGCGATGGCGACGACCGCTCCGTAGGTCGCCACGTCGTTGCCCGACTGCTGACGGGCTGCGGCCCGCAGCGTGCGGTCGTCGTCGCTCACGAGGATGATCATGTGACACATCCTGCCGCACGATCCAACGCCTCGCCCGGGCTCGCCGCACGTGTGGAGCCCGAGCGGGGAATCGAACCCCGGACCTTCTCATTACGAGTGAGACGCTCTGCCGACTGAGCTACTCGGGCGAAGGCGGACGACCCTAGCGGGCGGGCCGGCGCCGGAGCACGGCCGTTGACGGCGGGTCAGGCGTCGACGAGGAGACGGGTCCGGAACAGGTCGAGGACCTGGTCGAGGGCCTCGCGGGTCGGCTGGCCGTCGGCGTCGTCCAGGTCGTCGGTGAGGACCGAGTGGGCCTTGGCGGCGTGGCCCCACTCGTTGCCCTCGGACGAGTCGATCTCGACGCCGACGAAGCGGTCGCCGAGCAGCCGGCGGAGGGTGGCGAAGCGCTCGGGGGGCGACAGCTTGTCGCCGGTGAACCGCAGGCCGAGGACCGTCAGATCTCGCGCCGCACAGGTCTCGACCATGGCCGTCTCGTCCTCGGGCGACAGGCCGATCGAGGCCCGCCCCGACTTGGTGAGCCCGAACGGCAGCGACGGCTGGGACAGCACGGGGGCCAGGACCGGGGCGTCGGCGATCATGCCGAGGGCGAACCCACCGGTGAAGCACATGCCCACGACGCCGATGCCGGGCCCGCCGCACTCGGAGTGCACCTGGCGGCCGAGCGCCCGCAACCAGTCCATCACCGGCGAGGTCCGGCCCGTGGCCAGGACGGTGAACTCCCGGGACACGCAGGCCGGGATGATGCTCGTCACCATGTCGGGCAGGGCCGACCGCAGGCCGGACCGGAACGGGTCCCGGCCGGGCTCGCCGAACAGGTGGGGAAGGGCGACCGAGAAGCCGGCGTCGACCACCCGGCGGGCGAAGCCGATGACCTCGGGGGTGATCCCCGGCATCTCGGCGATCACGACCACGCCGGGACCGCTCCCGGCCCGGTACACGGTCCGGGTGGTGCCGTCGTGGGTGAGCTCGGTGCGCTCGAAGCCGTCGAGCTCGACGTCGCTGGGGGCCATGGCCGGCGACCCTACGACCTGGGCCCGGACGACGGGGTCGGACCGACCGTCCCAGCACCCGACCCACGAGTGGTGCGAGACTCCGACCACGTCGCACCAGCAGGACGGGGTATGGAGATCTCGGCGAGCACACCCGGCGCCCCCGGGACCCCGACCTCGGGACCGAGCCCCTGCGGCCCTGCCCCGGCAGCGGCGCGCGCCGCGATGGTGGCCCTCTCGGACACGGCCGTGGCCATCATCGGGCCCGACCACGTGCTGGTCGAGGTCAACCCGGCCCTCTGCGCGGTGCTGGCCACGCCGGCCGACGAGCTCGTGGGCCGGCCCCTGCTCGACGTGGTCCAGCCCGAGCACCGGGACCTCACCGCGGCGTGGCTCGACCGCTGCGCCGATGGTGACACCACTCCGCTCGAGGTCGAGTCGCACATCGGACGCCGCCCCGGTCGCCGCCGCTGGTTCACCACCCACGGCCACGCCGTCGTCGGGACGGGCGGCGGGATCGACGCCT
>DASYLG010000295.1:0-2307 GCA_036009685.1 Iamia sp.
GGCGGCGCCATCGGTTGCGAGTTCGCCTCGATGCTGAGCGACCTGGGCAGCGAGGTCACCATCCTCGAGGCCCTCCCGGCCATCCTCCCCGGCGTCGACTCCGACGTGGTGAAGCTGGTCCACCGGGCCCTCGAGAAGCGGGGCATCACCATCAAGACCGGCGTCAAGGTCACCGGCCAGGAGGCCATCGACGGCGGCGTGAAGGTCCAGCTCGAGGGGGGCGACGCCGTCGAGGCCGACACCGTCGTGGTCTCGGTCGGGCGCAAGCCGCTGTCGGAGTCGCTGGGCCTCGACGGCACCGGGGTCGAGGTCGACGAGCGGGGCTTCGTGAAGGTCGACGAGTACTGCCGCACCGGCGTCGACGGCGTCTTCGCCGTGGGCGACCTCATCGCCACGCCGGGCCTGGCCCACGTCGCCTATGCCGAGTCGATCCTCGTCATCAAGCAGATCATGGGCGAGCCCTGCGTGCCGGTGGACTACGGCCGGGTCCCGTGGTGCGTCTACTGCCACCCGGAGGTCGCCTTCGTCGGCCTCACCGAGGAGGCGGCCAAGGCCGCCGGCCACGAGGTCGTGGTGTCCAAGCACCGCTGGCCGGGCAACGGCCGGGCCATGATCCTGGGCGAGACCGAGGGCATGGTGAAGGTCGTGGCGGCCAAGAACGAGGACGGCACCGGGGGCCAGGTCCTGGGCGTCCACATGGCCGGCCCGTGGGTCACCGAGCAGCTGGGCATGGGCTACCTGTCGGTCAACTGGGAGGCCACGGTCGACGAGATCGCCCAGTTCATCCAGCCCCACCCGAGCCTCTCGGAGAACTTCGGCGAGACCGTCCTGAGCCTCACCGGCCGCGGCCTCCACGGGTAGTCCTCCGGGAGACCCGACCGGTTGTCCGAGCCGATACGGTCGAGCCCAGACGCACCGACGCGCGCACACAGAGGAGCCAGTACCCCCATGGCCGAGATCCAGATGCCCCAGCTCGGGGAGACCGTCACCGAGGGCACGATCACCAAGTGGCTGAAGTCCGTCGGCGACGAGATCTCCGAGGACGAGGCCATCGTCGAGGTCTCCACCGACAAGGTCGACTCGGAGATCCCCTCGCCGGTCAGCGGCACCCTCACCGAGATCAAGGTCGAGGAGGGCGAGACCGTCGACGTGGGTGCGGTGCTGGCCATCGTCGGCGACGGCGCCGCCCCGTCCGGCGACGACGGTGGGACCGACGAGGCCCCAGCCGAGCCGGCCGAGCCGGCCGAGCAGGCCGAGGCCGACGAGCCCGAGGCCGCCGAGGCCCAGGAGGCCGAGGCCGAGGAGTCCGCCGGCGATCCGACCGAGCCCGAGGCCCCCGCCCCGGCCGCCGAGCAGGGCGCCGAGTCCGACGCCTCGGCCGGCACCGGCGAGGGCGACGGGGCCCCCGAGACCCCCGCCGCCCCCGAGCCGGCTCCGGCGCCCGCCGAGAGCGGCTCCGGCGGTGGCGCCGGCACCGAGGGCCTGGTGCTCTCGCCCGTCGTGCGCCGTCTGATCGCCGAGCACGGCATCGACCCCGCCAGCATCCAGGGCACCGGCGCCGGCGGGCGCATCACCCGCAACGACGTCCTCGCCGCCGTCGAGGGCCCGGGCGGCGGTGCCACCCAGGCGCCCGCTGCGCCCGCCGCCGCCCCCGCGGCGCCGGCGGCCCCTGCTGCTGCCGCGGCCACCCCGACTCCGGCGCCCACGCCCCAGGCCGCCCCCGCCCCGGCCCGGGTCACCCCGTCCACGCCGGGCGAGGCCGACACGGCCGTCCCGTTCAACAACATCCGGCGTCGCACCGGCGAGCACATGGTCCGCTCCAAGGCGACCTCGCCCCACGTGTTCACGGTGATGGAGGTCGACCTCGAGGGCGTCGAGAGGGTCCGCCGGGCCCACAAGGAGCGGTTCAAGGCCGAGGCCGGCGTCAGCCTCACCTACCTGCCGTTCATCGCCCGGGCCCTCGTCGACGCCATCGACGAGTTCCCCAACATGAACGCCAGCGTGGGCGAGGGCGAGCTGGTGGTGCACCACCAGGTGAACCTGGGCATCGCCGTCGACCTCGACTACGAGGGCCTGATCGTGCCGGTGATCCACGACGCCCAGAACCTGCGGCTGCCCGCCATCGCCCGGGCCGTCGCCGACCTGGCCGGCAAGGCCCGCACCCGCAAGCTCTCCGCCGACGACATCAGCGGTGGCACCTTCACGATCACCAACGCCGGGGCGTCGGGCACGCTGGTCCAGCTCCCGATCATCAACCAGCCGCAGGTCGCCATCCTCTCCACCGAGGGGGTCGTCCGCCGGCCGGTC
>DASYLG010000296.1:0-4878 GCA_036009685.1 Iamia sp.
GGCGGCGATGGCGCTGTTGAGGACGGCTTCGATGAAGTCGTCGGTGATCTCGCGCTGCTCGACCATGCGGCGGTAGGTGAAGGGTCCGACGACGATGGCCAGGGCAGTGTCGAGGTCGAGGTCGCGGCTGATCTCGCCGCGCAGCTGGGCCAGCTGGAGGACGGTGCGCAGCGGGCGCTTGCGCTCGGCGAACACCGAGGTCACGATGGCCTGGATCTCGGGGTCACGCTTGGCCGCGTCGATCAGGAGGGGCATCAGGTCGGTGAGCCGCTTCTCCTCCTCGGTGTCGGTGAACCGGCCGAACAGGTAGCGCAGGTCGTCGGCCAACGAGCCGGTGTCGGGCGTGGGGTGCTCGATCACGCAGCCGCGGGCGGCCTTGGCGATCAGCCCCTCCCGCGACGCGAAGTGGCGGTAGAGCGTGGACTTGGCGACACCCGAGCGGGCGGCCACCTCCTCCAGGGTCACGCCCTCGACGCCGGCCTCCAGCAGCAGCTCCACGGTGGCGTGGAGGGCGGCGCGGTGCGCTTCTTCGCTGCGGGGACGGGCCACGCTCCTGAACCGTAGCGAAAGAGAACCTGAACCGCACTCCAACCTCGCCCGAGGGTGGCAGATGTCACCGCAGAGCGAGGAAATCTCCTGGTTGGGAAGGCTCGGAGGGCGTCTAGGGTTACAAGTCGATGCCGTAGCGAAACTCCCGACACAGATGTCGGGCCGGGACGGCACGAATGAGAGGCGCAGACATGGCAGAGCTCACCAAGGACACGAACGGTCCGCTGATCGCAGCGGCCGGCACGATCGATGCGGCGGAAGACACCCACGGGATCGACCCGAGGATCTACGCCCGGCGGTGGAAGACCCTCGTGGTCCTCTGCACCAGCCTCCTGATCGTCATCGTCGGCAACACCAGCCTGAACGTGGCGCTGCCCACCCTGGCCCGCGAGCTGAACGCCTCGACCAGCTCCCTCCAGTGGATGGTCGACGCCTACTCCCTCGTCTTCGCCGGCCTCCTCTTCACCGCCGGCACGATCGGCGACCGCTTCGGCCGCAAGGGCGCCCTGCAGACCGGTCTCGGCCTCTTCCTCGTCGCCGCCGCCTTCGCCACCGTGGCCGACACCTCGGGCCAGCTGATCTTCGCCCGGGCGATCATGGGCGTGGCCGCCGCCTTCGTGATGCCCTCGACGCTGTCGATCCTCACCAACATCTTCCCCGCCCACGAGCGCCCGAAGGCCATCGGCATCTGGGCCGGCATCGCCGGCGGTGGCGCCGCCATCGGCCCGATCGCCTCGGGCTGGCTCGTCGAGCACTACTGGTGGGGCTCGGTCTTCCTGATCAACGTCCCGATCGTCACCATCGCCCTCGTCGCCGGGGCCATCCTGCTGCCGAAGTCGAAGGACCCCGAGAAGCAGCCGCTCGACTTCCTGGGCGCCGGCCTCTCGATCGTGGGCCTCGGCTCGCTCGTCTACGGGATCATCGAGGGCCCCCACCAGGGATGGACCTCGCCCGAGACGCTGGCGACCTTCGGCATCTCGTTCGCCGCCCTGGCGCTCTTCGCGGCCTGGGAGCTGCGGGCCCGGTTCCCGATGCTCGACCTGCGCCTGTTCCGCGACCGCCGCTTCAGCGTGGCCTCGGCGGGCATGTCGCTCACCTTCTTCGCCATGTTCGGCACCTTCTTCCTGGTCGCCCAGTACTTCCAGCTGGTGCTCGGCTACTCGGCCCTCGAGTCGGGGCTGCTGCAGCTGCCGATGGCGGCCGTGATGATGAGCGTCGCCCCGCAGGTGCCCAAGCTGGTGGCCCGCTTCGGCGCCTCCCGCGTGGTGCCCGTCGGCCTCACCTTCACCGCCACCGGCCTGGCCGTCTTCTCCCAGGTGGGGGTGAGCAGCTCGATCGTGATGGTGTACTGCTCGATCCTCCCGCTGGCCTTCGGCATGTCGATGACGATGACGCCGCTGACCACACTGATCATGTCGTCGGTGCCTCTGGGCAAGGCCGGCGTGGGCTCGGCCATGAACGACACGACCCGTGAGCTCGGCGGCGCCCTCGGCGTGGCCGTCCTCGGCTCGCTCGTGACCAGCCGCTACACCTCGAGCCTCGGCCCCGCCCTCACCGGCCTGTCCGACGGTGCCCGCTCCGTTGCCGACTCTGGCCTCACCGGCGCTCTGAGCGTCGGGCGGGAGATCGGTGGCGCCCAGGGCACCGCCCTCACCGACGCCGCCCGGCAGGCCTTCGTCGATGGGCTCAGCGTGGCCGCCATCGTCGGCTCGGTCATCGTCTTCACCGCCGCCGTGGCCGCCTGGAACCTTCTGCCCAAGGGCACCACCGTCCCCTTCGGCGCCCAGCCCGGGACCCCGGGTGACGCCGGCCGTTCCAGCGCCGCCGGCGACCTCGTCGATGACGGGGTGCTCGAGCCCACGCCGACGATCACCGACGCCAGCGACGACAGCCTCGGCGGCGACCTGGAGCCCTCGCTCGTCGACTGATCCCGTTCTCGGCACGCTTTCGTACCGCTGCGGTTCGAGAGCGTGCCGAGCTCGCGTCCGGGCGGACCGATCCGCGGCGAGGCGGGCGACGAACCAGGGGGCGATGTCCTCCTTCGCCGCTCGCCTCCGCCCCTCCGGCGCCACCCTCCGGGCCGTCCTCGCCGGCCTGCTCGCCGCCGCCTTCGGGGTGGCCGTGGGCGAGCTGGTCGGCGGCGTGTTCACCGACGCCGGGTCGCCGGTGGTGGCCGTGGGCGGGCTGGTGATCGACAACGTCCCGCCCAGTGTCAAGGACTTCGCCATCCGGACGTTCGGCCAGAACGACAAGGCGGCACTGATCGTCGGCACGCTGGTCGTCCTGGCCATCCTCGGCATCGTCCTCGCCGTGGTCGCCCGGCGGCGGCCCACGACGGCGGCCGCCGTCGTCGTGCTGGTCTCGCTGGTCGGCGTGGTGGCCACCCGGGACCAGGGCACGGCGGGCCTGGTCGTCTCCACCCTGCCGTCGCTCATCGGGGCGGCCGCCGCCATCGGTGCCCTCGCCCTCCTGCGCGCCACCTACCTCCCCGGGGGCGACGTCGTGGCCGCCCTGCCGGTGATCGGCCGGGATCGACCCGAGCGCGCCCGCCACCTCGACGACCCGATCGACGGGATGCCGCCCCGCCGCCAGTTCCTCGTCGCCTCGGGCACGGCGCTCGTCCTGGCCGGTGCGGCCGCCGGTGCCGGTCGGTTCCTCCAGGGCCGCAACAGCGCGTCGGCCAGCCGGGAGTCGGTCATGCTCCCCCGCCCGGTCGAGTCACTGCCGCCGATCCCCTCGGGGACGTCGATCGGCGTCGACGGCGTCAGCTCGTTCACCACCGCCAACCGCGACTTCTACCGGATCGACAAGAACATCAGCCCGCTCCAGGTGAAGACCGAGGGCTACACGCTGTCGGTGAAGGGCCTGGTCGACAAGGAGCTCGAGATTCCGTGGGAGGACCTCATCACCCGGGATATGCGGGAGTACGACATCACCATGACGTGCGTGTCGAACCTCATCGGCGGCAACCTCGTCGGCAACGCCCGCTGGCTGGGCTTCCCGCTGAAGGACCTCCTCAACGAGGCCGGCGTGGGCGACGGGGTCGACCAGGTCGTGGGCCGCTCGGCCGATGACTACACCGGCGGCTTCCCGCTCGAGGCCGCCTACGACCGGGATGCCATCGTGGCCATCGGCATGAACGGCGAGCCGCTCCCGATCGCCCACGGCTTCCCCGTCCGCCTGGTCGTGCCCGGGCTCTACGGCTACATCGCCTCGGTGAAGTGGCTGACCGAGATCGAGCTCACCCGCTTCGCCGACTTCGACAGCTATTGGGTGCGGCGGGACTACGCCGACCGGGCGCCGGTGAAGACGATGAGCCGGATCGACACGCCCAAGAGCCTGTCCAAGCCCAAGCCCGGCATGGTGCCGATCGCCGGGGTGGCGTGGGCCCAGACGCGAGGCATCGACAAGGTCGAGGTCCAGATCGACGAGGCCGAGTGGGTCGAGGCCGAGCTGGCCGAGGCTCTCGGCACCGACACCTGGCGCCAGTGGATGATGCCGGCCGAGCTGGACGAGGGCTTCCACACCATCAAGGTCCGGGCCACCGACGGCGACGGCGAGCTCCAGCTCGAGGAGCGGGCCGACCCCCTCCCCGACGGCGCCTCGGGCTGGCACACCATCCGGGTCAGCGTCCAGCCCTGAGGGCCAGAGGACCACGAGGTGCCTGGCACCTCGTGGTCCTCAGGCGACGCTGGTGGGGGTGGTGCCGGTGTCGGACAGGACCATCTGCTCGACGGCGAGACGCTCGAACAGGTCGGCCCGCAGGGCGGCGGCGCCGGTGTCGTCATAGCGGTTCACCATCTCGTCGGGGTCCTCGTCCAGGGCGAACAGCTCGCCCCGGTCGCTCCCCCGGTAGATCGACAGGCGGCCCTCGGCGCTGATCAGGGTCCGCATGCGCAGGGGCTGGCCCACCTGAGCCAGGTCGAAGGGCTCGTCCTCCTCGACGACGATGTGCTCGCGGAGCGAGACCGTGGGGTCGTCGAGCACCGGCCGCAGGCTGTGGCCCTGCATCCCCTCGTAGGCGTCGGTCCCGCACAGGTCGAGGATGGTCTGGGCCACGTCGATCGAGCCGACGAGCGACGACGACTCCTGCCCGGTCGTCTGCCCCGGCTCGCTGACCAGCAGCGGCACCCGGAGGGCGGGCCGGTAGTGCATGGCCGCCTTCAGCATCAGACCGTGGTCGCCGAACATCTCGCCGTGGTCGCTGGTGAAGATGACGATGGTGTCGTCGGCCTGGCCCGTCTCGGCCAGCGTCTCGAGCACGTCGCCGACGACCCGGTCGATGAGGGTGATCGAGCCGTACTCCTTGGCCGCCGCCTCGCGGAACAC
>DASYLG010000297.1:0-2380 GCA_036009685.1 Iamia sp.
AGCGCCACAGCTCGTCGACGACCAGGCCGGTCGAGGTCTCGTGCCCCACGCTCCCAGGATGCCTCAACGCCGACGCACCCTGGCCGATGGGGTCACATGGATCGCGAGAAGGACCGCCGACTGGGGACCCGCCACGTCCTCGGCCCGGTCGCCGTGCGCTGGCGTCTCGACGACGGACCTGTCGTCGGGCCGGCGGACGAGGGCCGGGACGAGGGACCGGAGCGGGCCGGGCTGCTCGACCTGTCGGTCAGCGGGGCCCGGATCATGGCCCGGACCAGCACCGACATCTCCGTCGGCGACTGGACCCACGTCTCCATCCGGGGTCGGTCGGGACCGGTCATCGTGCGCCGCATCCTGCCCAGCCGGCAGGAGGGCTTCAGCCAGTACGGCATCGAGTTCCTCGACCCGATGTCGGAGCTGACCCAGCTGGTGCACGAGGAGCTGGCCCGCCGCCAGGCCTCCGGCACCGTCGGCCCCCTGGCCGCCGCTCCGCCCGACTGACACCCGCCTGACGGCTCGTGGTCACGGCGCCGCGTCGGTAGCGTCACCGTGTGAGCACGGCGCCCGACGACGAGCACCCGTCGGCGGCAGACCAGCGGACCGGCGTTCTGGCCGGGATCGCCGCCTACGGACTCTGGGGCGTGTTCCCGCTGGTGTTCCACCGGCTCCAGGACGTCCTCCCGGCCGAGGTGCTGATGCACCGGGTGCTGTGGTCGTTCGTGGTCGTCGCCGGTCTGCTGGGCCTGCGGCGCCAGACCGGCTGGTGGACCGTCCTCCGCACCCGATCGGCGGTGCGGCTCCGGCTGGCGGCGGCCGCCGCCTTCATCACCGTGAACTGGCTCGTCTACGTGTGGGCGGTCAGCGAGGAGAACGTCGTCGAGGCCGCCCTCGGCTACTACATCAACCCGCTGATCACTGTGGCCCTCGGCGTCGTGGTGCTGCGCGAGCGCCTGGCCCGGCTGCAGGTCGTGGCCCTCGGCTTCGCCCTCGTCGCCGTCCTCGTGCTGACCGCGGCCTACGGCCGGGTCCCGTGGGTCGCCCTGATCCTGGCCTGCTCGTTCGCCGGCTACGGCTACCTGAAGAAGGCCGTCGACGTGCCCGCCACCACGTCGCTGGCGGTCGAGACGGCCGTGCTGCTCCCCTTCGCCCTCGTCGGACTGGTGGTCCTGCAGGTGCGGGGCGACATCTCCTTCCTGCACGGCACGGGTGGGCGCGACCTCCTCCTGGTGGGGCTGGGCGTCATCACGGCCGTGCCCCTCGTGCTCTTCGGCACCGCCGCCCGGCGGATCCCGCTGACGCTGCTCGGGCTGCTCCAGTACCTCACGCCCACCTTCCAGCTGATCTGCGGCGTGGTCGTGCTCGACGAGGACCTGCCGCCCGAGCGGCTCGCCGGCTTCGTGCTGGTCTGGGTCGCCCTCGCCATCCTCGGCTTCGACGCCGTGCGGGAGTCGCGCCGCCCGGACGAGCTGGTGCCCGTGGCCGAGGCCGTCTGACCGGGTCGGGCCCGATCGCGACGAGCGCAGAGCGTCGTCCTACGCTGCCGGCCGTGGGCGAATCACGCTTCCAGGTGCTCCGCCGTCGCGTGATCAACGAGGCGGTGCAGCAGGGCTGGCGCCGGGTCCGCCAGGCCGGTGCGATCGCCCCCGGCACCATCGCCGCCGAGCGGTTCGGGTCCTTCGGCGACGGGAGCATCGTCGGGTTCCCCACCGCCACCCTCTATGGCCAGGGCCAGATGCACATCGGCGAGGAGACGCTGATCGGGTGCTGGTCGACCCTCGCCACGGGCTACTCCCCCGACCAGACGACCGTGCCGCCCCGCGCCCTCGTCATCGGCGACCGCTGCGTGGTCGGCCTGCGCTGCGGGATCGTGGCCCACGAGTCGATCGAGATCGCCGACGACGTCTGGTTCGGCCAGGACGTCTTCATCACCGATGCCAACCACGGCTTCAACGATCTCGACATCCCGATCGGCCAGCAGCTCGGACCCCACCAGCCGGTGCGGATCGGTCCCGGTTCGTGGATCGGCCACGGCGCCGTGATCCTCCCCGGCACCCAGATCGGTCGCCACGTCATCGTCGCCGCCGGTTCGGTGGTGCGGGGCGAGATCGCCGACTACTCGGTGGTCGGCGGCGTCCCGGCCAAGGTCATCCGCGTCCGCACCCGGTCCGACGAGGTGATCGACCCGGAGCAGTACCCCGAGCTGAAGGAGCTGCGGGCCGGCTACGCCTTCAGCCGTCGTCGCTTCGAGGAAGCCGCCACCAAACGGTCCTAGACATCCCACGGGCGTAAGGCGTCAAGCGGCGATGTCGTTGCGGTGTCCCCAGGCAGTGTGTTCGTCGTAGGGGGTGTGGTGGCGGAGGCAGCCGTGGAGGATGCCGAC
>DASYLG010000298.1:0-19587 GCA_036009685.1 Iamia sp.
GGGCGATGCGGTCGTCCGGCTGGTGCCGCTCAGCCGGACCGACGCCGAGGACATGGTCGACGGGCTCGCCACCCAGGCCCTGCTGGGCCCGTTCCGGGGCGAGCCGGCGGTCGACCGGGATGCGCTGGTCGACGTGCTGCTCGGCCTGTCGGCCGCGGCCGAGGCGGACGACACGATCCAGGCCATCGACCTCAACCCGCTGATCGTCGTGGACGGCCGGCCCATCGCCGTCGACGCCCTGGTCGAGGTGGCCGCACCCGCCGACGGCGACGAGCCCGCCGCGATCGAGCGGCCCCGGCCCACGCCCGAGCAGTTCCGGGCGCTGTTCGAGCCCCGGGGCATCGTCGTGGCCGGCGCCTCGACCCACCCCGGCAAGTTCGGCTTCGTCACCCTCCACAACATCCTGGCCTGCGGCTACGAGGGGAGGGTCTTCGCCACCAACCGCGACGGCGCCGAGGTCCTGGGCGTCACCTGCGTGCCCGACATCAGCGAGATCCCCGACGGCGAGGCCGACCTCGTCGTGGTGTGCACCCCGGCGTCGGCCAACCTCGACCTCCTCCGGGGGGCGGCGGCGAAGGGCATCACCGCCGCCTTCCTCACCAGCGCCGGCTACGGCGAGGCCGGGCCCGACGGGGTGAAGGCCCAGGACGAGCTGGTCGCCCTGTGCGCCGAGCTCGGCATCCTCCTCGCCGGGCCCAACGGCCAGGGCGTGGTGTCGACGCCGTCGCACCTCTGCGCCCAGATCGTCGCCCCCTACCCGCCGGCCGGGCGCATCGGGGTGGCCAGCCAGTCGGGCAACTTCGTCTCCAGCTTCGAGAACCTGGCCGTGGCCACCGGGGTGGGCATCAGCCGGGCCATCAGCGCCGGCAACGCCGCCGCCGTCACCGTGCCCGACTACCTCGCCCACTTCGCCGACGACCCCGAGACGGCGGTGGGACTGGCCTACGTCGAGGGGATCCCCGACGGCCGGGCCTTCGTCGACGCCCTCGCCCCGGTGGCCGCCCGCCAGCCCCTCGTCCTGCTCAAGGGCGGGTCGACCGCCGGTGGGCAGAAGGCCGCCGCCAGCCACACCGGCTCGCTGGCCACCGACGACCGGGTCTTCGACGGTGCCGCCCACCAGCTCGGCATCACCCGGGCGGCCACCGTCGAGGACGCCTTCGAGGCGGCCGCCACCTTCGCCACCCAACCGCTGCCGGCCGGACCCCGCACCGTCGTCATGACCACCGCCGGCGGCTGGGGCGTCGTGTGCGCGGATGCCATCACCCGGTCCGACCTCGAGCTGCTCCCGCTGCCCGACGATCTGAAGGCCGCCATCGACGAGCACCTGCCGCCCCGGTGGAGCCGGAGCAACCCGGTGGACCTGGCCGGCGGCGAGACCCGCGACACCATCCCCACCGTGATGGAGCTGATCGCCCGTCACGACGAGGTCGACGCCCTGATCTACCTCGGCCTCGGCATCCAGGCCAACCAGGCCCGGCTGCTGCGCGAGGGCGGCTTCCACCCCGACCACGGCATCGGCCGCATCGTCGAGTACCACGAGCGCCAGGACGCCCGCTTCGCCCAGGCGGCGGCCGACATCGCCGATGCCACCGGCAAGCCCATCCTCGTCGCCACCGAGCTGGCCGTCGCCGACCCGGCCAACGCCGGCCCGGCCACCGTCCGGGCCACCGGCCGGCTCTGCTACCCGACCGCCGATCGTGCCGTCCGGGCCCTCGAGCACCTCTGGCACCGGGCCCGCCACCTCCAGCGCCACCCATGACCGACCCGACGACGATGCCGATGTTCCCGCTCGGGAGCGTGCTGGTGCCGTCGATGGTCCTGCCCCTGCACGTGTTCGAGGAGCGCTACCGCCAGATGGTGCGTGACTGCCTGGACGGGACGCCCGAGTTCGGCGTGGTGCTGATCTCGCGGGGGAGCGAGGTCGGCGGCGGGGACGTGCGCTACGACGTCGGCACGATCGCCCGCATGGTCGAGGCCGCCGAGCTGCCCGACGGCCGCTACGCCCTGCACTGTGTGGGCACCCGCCGCATCCGGGTCGGGCGCTGGCTGGCCGACGACCCCTACCCGCACGCCGAGGTCGACGACTGGCCCGACGAGCCCGACGGCACCGACGCCGACCACCACGAGCAGCGCGACGCCGCCCTCGTCGTGCTGCGCCGGGCCCTCGCCCTCCAGGCCGAGCTGGGCGAGCCGGCCCCTCCCGTCACGGTCGAGGTCGACCTCGACCCCGAGGCGGCCAGCCACCAGATCTCGGCGCTGGCGCCGGTCGGGCCCCTCGACCGCCAGCGGCTGCTCGAGGTGCCCGGCACCGCCGGCCGGCTGACCGCGGCCCGGCTCGTCCTGCTCGACGCCGTCGAGCTCCTCGAAGCCCGCCTGGCCATGGGATGACCTCTGCTTCCTTGTGTTGTCCCAGGTGGGCGGGTAAGAAGGTCGCTTCATTCGACCCCCCGGAGCCGCCGCAGTGGCCAAGAGCGACAGCGTGAGCCTGAAGAAGGACGGACCGTCTCCCAAGGAGTCGGCCACCGAGGTCTTCGGCCTCGTCCGCGACTACGCCAAGCAGGAGACGGTCGACCCCCTGAAGGGGCTGCTCGGCTATGTGAAGTGGGGCCTGATCGGCGCCCTCCTGCTGGGCATCGGTGTCATCGAGCTCGTGGTGGCGGTGCTCCGGCTGGCCCAGTCCGAGGGCTCCGGCGTCTTCGACGGGCGCCTGTCGTTCGTCCCCTACGTCATCACCCTCGCGGTCGCGACCGTCGTCCTGCTCCTGGCCAAGCGGGGCATGTCCTCCAAGAAGTCGCCCACCGCAGGAGCCTCTCGATGACCGCACCCACCACCGAGGGCAAGATCACCCGCGACGACATCGAGTCGAAGCTGCGGGAGATCCAGGGCGAGGTCGACGAGACGGCCGAGTCGGCCAAGGGCATGGCCGTGGCCGTGGGGGCCGCCGTCGCCGTGGGCGTCGTCGTGGTGATCTTCCTGCTCGGCAAGCGCCGGGGCAAGCGGGGGACCACCATCGTCGAGGTCCGGCGCTTCTAGGCCGATCGCGCCACTCGTGCCCAAGAAGATCACCCCCCCACCCCGCGGCATCTGGAAGCAGGTCGCTCGGGTCCAGCGCATGGGCATCTCCGGCGGCATGGCCGGCAAGGGCGGCACCTGGCTGGCCGTCGGCGTGGGGGCCTGGGGCCTCCAGCGCGTCCGCTCTATGGCGGCCAAGGAGGACGAGATCCTCCTCCGCGAGCCGCTCGGCCCGGGCGAGACGCTCACGATCCGCCACGAGACCACGACCCGGGCCGAGCTGAACGCCCGCCAGAAGCAGGCCCAGCGCGAGGGCAAGCAGCTCCAGCAGCAGGCCAAGACGGCGGAGAAGGCGGCGAGGAGGGCCCGCAAGGGCCTGAGCCGGGCCGAGAGGCGCCAGCTGGATGCCCAGAGGGCGCAGTCCAAGCGCCGCCGCCGCCGCTGATCCCGCGTTCTCGGCACGGAAGGGCCGGGCAGTCCGGCTGTTCCGTGCCGAGAACGGGGTGGGGCGGGTGCCCGGCCATGTGGTGGGGGACCGGGCCGGCGGGGCGGCCATGATGGGCGCCGTGCAGGTCCGCCTCCGCAACCCCAGCCGCACCGTCGAGATGGACGGGCCCGTCACCGTCCGGGTGCTGGTCGACCGGCTGGGGCTCAACCGGGAGTCCGTCCTGGTGATCCGGGACGGCACCCTCGTGCCCGGCGACGAGATGCTGCCGGCCGACGCCGAGATCGAGATCCGGCCGGTCATCTCCGGGGGTGCGGTCGGGTGAAGTGCCGCGTCTGCAAGGGTCCGGCCGTCATCGACATCCGCCGCCACAACAGCAACTTCTGCGTCGAGCACTTCCTGCGCCTGTGCCGCGACCAGGTCGCCAAGGCCATCAAGCAGTTCTCGATGCTCGAGCCCGGCGACCGGGTCCTGGTGGCGGTCTCCGGCGGCAAGGACTCGCTCGCCCTGTGGGACATCCTGAACGAGCTGGGCTACCAGGTCGACGGCCTCTACGTGGGCCTCGGCATCGGTGACTACAGCGACGTCTCGGGCCAGTACGTCCACCGCTTCGTCGAGGAGCGGGGGCTGAAGCTGGTCGAGATCGACCTGCGGGCCGACGAGGGCTTCGACGTGCCCACCGCCGCGGCCGTCACCAAGCGGGTGCCGTGCTCGGCCTGCGGCCTGTCGAAGCGCCACCTGTTCGACCGGGCCGCCCGCGAGGGGGGCTACGACGTCGTGGCCACGGGCCACAACCTGGACGACGAGGCCGCCGTGCTCTTCGGCAACCTGCTCAAGTGGCAGACCGACTACCTCGGCCGCCAGCGCCCGATGCTCCCGGCCCGGGACGGCTTCCCCAAGAAGGTCAAGCCCCTGGTCCGCCTGACCGAGCGGGAGACGGCGGCCTACTGCGTCCTGCGGGGCATCGACTACCAGGTCGAGGAGTGTCCGATGGCCGCCGGCAACAAGCACCTCGGCTTCAAGGAGACCCTGAACGACCTCGAGGTGCGGTCGCCCGGCGCCAAGCACGACCTCTACTTCGGGTTCCTCGAGCGAGCCGTCGACCGGTTCGGCACCGCCGGCGAGGCCACGGGCGAGCTCCCCCTCGGGGCCTGCGCCGAGTGCGGGGCACCCACCACCGGCGAGGTGTGCGCCTTCTGCCGCCTCGCCGCTCGATCCCGCGACGCCGAGCCCGTGCCGCTCAGCCCGCCCCGGAGACGGCGACGATGACCGACGACCTGACCACCACCGAGCCCGACGACGACGACGCCCCGCCGTCCTCCGAGCCCGCCGACCTCACCGTCCCCGCCGCGCTCGAGGCCGACGCCGAGCCGGCACCGCCGGCCGACGCCGCCGATCCCGCCGATCCCGCCGTGGTCGAGCGCGAGCCGCACCGGCCCCTCGTGCCCGGCGACATGGTGCTGCTGGTCGACACCAAGCTCCGTCGCTACCTGGTGACCCTGGAGGCCGGGGGCGAGTTCCACTCCCACGCCGGCTTCATCAACCACGACGACCTCCTCGGGCGCGATGCCGGGCGCGAGGTCCGCTCGACCCGTAACTCGAAGTACCTCGTGCTGCGGCCCACGCTGAGCGACTTCATCCTGAAGATGCCCCGGGGGGCCCAGGTCGTCTACCCGAAGGACATCGGGCCGATCCTGATGCTGGCCGACCTCCAGCCCGGCGTGCGGGTGCTGGAGTCCGGCGTGGGCTCGGGCGCCCTGTCGATGGGGATGCTGCGGACCGGCGCCGACATCGTCGGCTACGAGCTGCGGGAGGACTTCGCCACCCGGGCCCAGCGCAACGTCCGGGCCTTCCTGGGCGAGGGGGTCATGGACCGCTATCGGGTCCAGGTGCGGGACTGCTACGAGGGCATCGAGGAGGAGGGCCTCGACCGCATCGTCCTCGACCTGCCCGAGCCCTGGCTGGTGGTCCCCCACGCCGTCGACGCGCTCGTGCCCAGCGGGATCCTCGTCGCCTACACACCGCAGATCACCCAGGCCGCCCAGCTGCGCGACGCCCTGGAGCGGAACGGCTTCGCCCAGGCCGAGACGCTCGAGATCATGCAGCGGGGCTGGCACATCGAGGGCATGGCGGTCCGACCCAACCACCGCATGGTCGGCCACACCGGATTCCTCACCCACGCCCGGCTGCTCCGGCCCTGATCCTCCGCCCGCCCCGTGCTCGATCTCGTCATCATCCTCCTGCTGGTCGGCGCGGGCGTTGGCGGCTACCGCCTGGGGTTCGTGGCCCGGGCCGCCTCGTGGGCCGGGATGCTGGTGGGGCTGTTCGTCGCCGCCCGGCTGATGCCCCGGGTGATCGAGTCGCTGGGCGAGGACGCCAGCCGCACCGGCCTGCTGCTGGTCGCCGCCGGGCTGCTGCTGGGCGGGGCCGCCATCGGCCAGGCCCTCGGCCTCCTCGTCGGGAGCCGGGCCCAGACCGGCATCACCAGCACCGGCGGCAAGCGGGCCGACCACCTCGGTGGCGCCGTGGCCGGCGTGTTCGGCTTCCTCGTGATCGTGTGGCTGCTGGTGCCCGCCGGGGCCGACATGTCCGGCTGGCAGGCCCGCGCCGTGCGCCAGTCGAAGATCGTCGCCGCCCTGACCGACACCCTGCCGGAGGCGCCCGACGCCACCCGCACCCTGCGCCGGCTGCTGGGCGACGGCTACCCGCAGGTGTTCGAGGGTCTCGACCCCAGCCCCGAGGTGGGGCCGGTGCCCGAGCAGACCGGTCTCTCGCAGGAGCAGGGCCAGGCCCTCTCCGGGTCGATCGTCAAGGTCGTGGGCGAGGCCTGCGGGCGGATCCAGGAGGGCACCGGCTGGGTGGTCGAGCCGGGGGTCGTGGTCACCAACGCCCACGTCGTGGCGGGCGAGCCGGAGACGGAGCTCCAGCGCCCGGACGGCTCCGAGGTCGACGCCACGCTGGTCGCCTTCGACCCCGAGCGGGACGTGGCCGTGCTGGCGTCGCCCGAGCTCGGCCTGCCGGCCCTCCCGGTCGGTGAGTCGGCCGTCGACCAGCGGGGCGCCGTGTTCGGCCATCCCGGCGGCGGCCCGCTGGAGCTGTCGCCGTTCATCACCCGTCAGCGGATCACGGCCGTGGGCACCGACATCTACGGCTCACCGGGCACCGAGCGCGACGTGCTGGTGCTGGCCTCCGACCTGGCCCCCGGCGACTCCGGCTCGCCCCTGATCGACACCGCCGGCCAGGTCGTCGGAGTGGCCTTCGCCATCGCCCCCGACCGCGACGGCGTCGCCTACGCCCTGTCGACCGACGAGCTCCGCGCCGTCCTCGACCAGGTCGGCACCCAGGCCCTCGACGCCGGCCCCTGCGCTGCCTGAGGACCACGAGGTGCCTGGCACCTCGTGGGCCTCAGGCCTGGGCGAGGAGGTGGGCGGCGTTGCGGTCGGCGATGGCCATGATGCCGGCCTGGGGGTTGACGCCGGGGGCGTCGGGCAGCAGCGAGGCATCGGCGACGTGCAGGTTCTCGAACTCGTGGACCCGGCCGAAGCTGTCGGTGCCGGTCCGGCTCCGGTCCTCGCCCATGCGGACGCTGGAGGTGAGGTGGATGGTCATGAGGTTGGCGGTGGCCGGGGTGGTGGCGTCCCACCAGCGAGCCAGGTCGGCCGGCTCCCGGGCCACGCCGGCGCCGTCGACCGACGGGTACAGCTCGGTGGCCCCGGCCGCCAGCAGCAGCTCGCCCAGGTGGAGCAGGCCCCGGGTGAGCCGGCTCATGTCGCCCGCCGTGAGGCGGTAGGTCACGACGGGGGAGTCGAGGCCGGGCACGGCCAGCACCAGGCCGGAGCCCTCGCTGCGGATGGCGGCGTAGTAGACGCCGACGCTCTCCCAGTCCTCCAGCGCCTCGGCGAAGGGCGCGCCCGACTCGGCCAGGGCCATGGCGACGTGGCCCCGCCGGCTGATCGACCCGCCGAGGGTGAGGTGTGGCGAGAAGTCGGTGATGCGGTGCATCGGGACGTCGCCGTGGTCGATGGCGAAGGGGAACCGGGCGGCGATCTTGATGGTGGGATGGAGCTTGAGGCCCCGGCCGATCCGGCGCCGCACGCCGCTGCGCTGGAGCAGGGCGGGCGTCTGGATGGCACCCCCGCAGACGATGACGTGCTCGGCCTCGATGCGGAGGTCCTCGACGGTGCCGTCGGGACGGGTCCGCCGGGCCAGGGCGCCGGTGGCCCGGGGGGCCGAGCCGACGAGCCGGCGCACCCGGGTGTCGGGCAAGATCTCGGCCCCGGCGGCCACGGCCCGGGGGAGCAGCGTGCGGACCATGGTCTGCTTCGTGCCCCGACCCCTCTCGTCGTAGGAGAAGACCCGGGGGAACTCGGTCGAGCGCCAGCCGATCTTGGCCGCCGCCTCCTCCAGCAGCCCCGAGCTGCGGGGCGGGGCGCCGGGCACGGTGGCCACCCCGATCTCGCCCTCGACGGCCTCGGCGTAGCGGTCGAGCACCTCGGGGGTGAACTCGTCGATGCGGTAGCGGGTCCGCCAATCCTCGGTGAGCGAGGCGGGGAGCCGGTGCCAGAGGCCGCTGTTGATCTCGGTGCTGCCGCCGACGCAGCGGCCCTCGGCGTAGGCGATCGGGGGTGCACCCAGGGCGGCGGCGGGGCCCCGGTGGCGGTACTGCGCCGTCATCTCGTCCAGCGAGAACGGCTCGTGGGCATCGGGGTCGACCCAGGGGCCCTCCTCGACCACGGTCACCTGGCGCCCGGCCTCGGCCAGGCGGCAGGCCGTGGTGGCCCCGCCGGCGCCGGAGCCGATGACGAGGACCTCGGTGGAGAGACGGCTCACCGGGCGGGCAGGGCGTCGTCGGCGTCGAACATCTCCAGCTCGGCGAGGAGCACGAGCGAGCGCAGGGCCCGGACCCACTGGCGGATGAGGCCGAGGGGGTGGTGCTCGAGCCAGGCCACCTCGTCGGCCGGGACCGGTGGGCGGCCGCGGCGCCGGGCCGCCGACCAGGTGGTGAGCAGGACCGTCTCGCCGGCGATGCCGGCCCGGAGGTGCTCGGGCATGGCCGCCAGGGTGGCCCCCACGTGGTCGGCCACCGCCTGCCGCCGCGCCGGATCCTCGGAGCTGAGCAGGGCGTCCACCACCCGACGCTCGTACGGCAACATCCGGGCCACTGTAGAGCCCGACCCCTTCGCGCCCGGGGTCCGGCCCCGCGACGAGGTTTGAGCGATTCACCACCGTCACGGTGGTGAATCGCTCAAACCTGTGGGTGCAGTCCGTCCGGGGGCCACGGATAAGGTCGACCGGATGCGCGCTGCCGTCCTGGTCCCGACCTACCAGGAGCGCGCCAACATCGAGGATCTGCTGCGGGCCATCCGGGCCAAGGCCCCCGAGGTCGACGTCGTGGTGATCGATGACGCCAGCCCCGACGGGACGGCCGACGCGGCCGAGACCGTCGGCGCCGAGCTGGGCCAGGTGCAGGTCCTGCGGCGGGCGGCCAAGGACGGCCTGGGGAACGCCTACCGGGCCGGGTTCGCCCACGCCCTGGCCCAGGGCTACGACGTCCTGGTCACCTTCGATGCCGACTTCTCCCACGAGCCCGACGCCATCGGCGTCCTCCTCCGGAAGCTGGACGACGACGGTTGCGAC
Source organism: Iamia sp. (assembly GCA_036009685.1). Lineage (GTDB taxonomy): Bacteria > Actinomycetota > Acidimicrobiia > Acidimicrobiales > Iamiaceae > Iamia. The sequence continues at coordinate 9,095 of DASYLG010000298.1, forward strand.
CTGGTGATCGGTTCGCGCTACATCGAGGGCGGGAGCACGCCCAACTGGCCGGCCCACCGCCGCGCCCTGTCGCGCTACGGCAACCGCTACACGGGCTGGGTGCTGCGGCTGCCGGTGCGCGACATCACGTCGGGCTTCCGGGCTTACCGGGCCTCGACCCTGCTGGCCATCGAGTACGCCACCACCCGGGCCTCGGGCTACGCCTTCATGACCGAGCTGGCGGTCCGCATCGAGGCCAAGGGGGCGACGATCGGCGAGGTGGCCATCGAGTTCCGCGACCGCGAGCGGGGCACGTCGAAGATGTCGGGCCGGATCATCGCCGAGTCGATGGCCCGGGTGACCTGGTGGGGGATCAAGGGACGGTTGCGGCGGAGGCCGGCGTCCCGCTGACCTCCGGATCGGTCCGAGGTTCGTCGGGGTCGGCCGCGCCGGATCGCGCTGCTCGGCGTCGCTCGACGAGGGCGGACACCGCCGCCCCGGCCAGCACGCAGGTCATCACGTCGAGGGGCAGCCGGAAGCGGCTGATCCCGTAGAAGGCGGCGCTGACCAGGACCACGGTGACGAGGGTGGCGGCGGCGGGCAGGAGGTCGGCCCGGCGGCGGCGCAGGGCGACCGCCCCGGCGATCGACACGGGGATGAGCGCCCAGAAGCTCCAGTAGCCGGCCCACGAGGCCCACTTCGGGCGGCCCTCGCCCTGGTTGATGTACACCTGCTGGCCGATCTCCCACCACCCGAAGGTGCGGCCCAGCCGGGCGTAGACGACCTTCGGGACGCGTCCCAGGTTGTCCCGGATGTAGGCGACGCCCTCGTGACGCTGTTCCGTCGAGACCTCGGAGGCGTCGAGGTGCCGCTCCTCGGTGCCGGCCGCGTCGTTGAACTCGACCACGCACTGGATCGACCACGACCCGATGGTGCTGCCGGAGTACGTGCGCGGGCAGTTGGCCCCGAGCAGCGTCGTGCCATCGTTGGTGGAGATCAGGACCGGCTCGTCGAACTCGGCCGTGTTCCAGAGGGTCCACGGCGCCACCACGAGCGCGGCCATGAGCACGGCGGCACCGGCGCGCAGGATCCGGTCGCGCCGGCGCAGCTCTCCGCCGAGGACGATGGCCGGGATGATCAGCAGGGGCAGGAAGAGGCCGATCTCGGCCCGGGCCAGGATGGTGAGCCCGCACAGGGCCCCGACCAGGCAGGCGCGGGGGAGGGTGGGCGCCCGCCGCAGGCCGACGCAGGCCCAGAGCAGGCCGGCGATCAGGACGGTCGAGATCGACTCGCTCATGATCACGGCGTCGTTCATCCAGAGGTTCGGGTTGGCCGCCGCCACCACGGCGGCGGCCACGCCGGCGACGGGGCCGGCCAGGCTGCGGGCCAGCAGGCCGATGAGCACGATCGCCACCGCCCCCAGCAGGCAGAACGTGTAGCGCTGGGCCATGACGCTGTCGGGGAACAGCCACCCGGTGGGCACCAGCGAGGCGACCGTCAGCGGCGGGTGGTCGGCGAAGTGGGTGCCGTAGAAGGCGTGCTCGAACCAGTGGCCCCGGGCCGTGTTGTGGGCCGTCGTGCTGTAGGCGACGGCGTCGCCCTCGTCGAACAGCTGGTGATCGCCCCGGAACTGGTCGATCGTGTAGCCGACCCGCCAGGCCAGCCCGACCAGTGCCACCACCCCGATGGCGACGAGGCTCCCGTCGAAGCGGCCCCGCCGACCCACCGGGCTAGCGGGCGCTGTCACCGCGCTGGGACCTGGCGGCCTCGATGACCTCGCGGCGGATCACGGGGGCATCGCGCCCGGTGCCGTGGGCCCCCGGCGGCTTGGCCCCGGGCTCGGGGATCGCCGCTGCCTCCTCGTGGTACTCCTCCTCCACGTTGACCTCCCACACGTCGTGGGTGGTGCCGGTGCAGATGTTCTCGACCGTGAGCATGGCCGTGAACATGGAGTGGTCCTGGTTGTTGTACCGGAACATGCCGTTGCGCCCGACGGGGTGGACGTTGGGCGTGTTGGCGGCGAGCCACCCCCGCAGGACGTCGACGTTGGCCCGGTAGTGGTCGTCGTAGATCGGGTAGGCCTTGGCCTGGCGGACGACGTAGCCCTCGATGACCTCGTCGATGTGGGCCAGGCCCAGCGTCTCGAGCTCGCCCTTGGCCCGCTCGATCAGCCAGTCGTCGGTGGCGTTCCACTCGTCGTCGCCCTCCCACACGGTGTACTCGAGGCCCAGCGTGTTGAACCCCTCCTTCACCATGTAGGGCGACCACGATCCGAAGTTCTGGATCCGCATGGTGCGGACGCTCGGGTCGTGGATGTAGATCCAGTTGTCGTCGAAGTCGACGGTGGCCTCGGGCAAGACGAGGGCGACGATCATGTAGTCGCGGTAGCGGAGGCCGTCGGCCGCCGCCTTGACCTCGTCGGGCACCGGCGGGTCCATGGCCTCGAGCAGGTGCGACATCGGCATCGACGAGATGACCTCGGTGCACGGGTACTCGGTCGATCCGCCGCCCCGGTGCTCGGCGGTGACGCTGACGGCGCGACCGTCGGTGTGGCGGACCTTCGAGACCGTGGTCTCCATGACCACCTTGGAGCCCTGGGCGATCACCTTGTCGCGGCAGGTCTCCCACATCATCCCGGGGCCGTACTTGGGGTACTGGAACTCCTCGATGAGCGAGGTGATGTCCTTCTGGTTCCGCTTGGGCAGCAGGGCGTTGACGATGGCGTTGCCCAGCGACAGGCCCTTGACCCGCTGGGCGGCCCAGTCGGCGGGCATCTCGCTCACCGGCACGCCCCACAGCTTCTCGGTGTAGGTCTTGAACAGGGCCTTGTAGAGGCGCCAGCCGAACCGGGCCACCAGCCAGCCCTCGTAGTTGGTCTGGTCCTTGGGCGGCCGGATGCGGGCCCAGGCGTAGGAGAGCACGTAGCCGGTCGCCTCGATCGGGCCCACGTTGCGCAGGGCGTTGAAGGCCCGCAGCGGGTAGTCGAGGTACTTGCCCTTGTAGAAGACGCGGCTCTTGCGGGGCCGCATCAGGAAGTCCTCCTGGGGGAGGATCTCGTGCCACAGGTCCTCGACGGGCTGGACCTTGGTGAAGAAGCGGTGGCCACCGATGTCGAAGCGCCAGCCGTCGCGCTGGGCCGTGCGGGAGATCCCGCCGACCATGTCGTCGGCCTCGAGGACGGTGGAGGCCACGCCGTGCTTGTGGAGCTGGAAGGAGGCCGTCAGGCCGGCCGGGCCGGCGCCGATGACCACCACCTCGTGCTCGGGCGAGGCGGGCTCCGTGGTGGCGGGGGTGTCGGACATCGTGGCGGTGGGGTCTCTCTCGAACGGTGGGGGCGGGACCGTCATCGGGGCGCCCGGTGGCGGGACGGTCGACCGGCCGCGGTGCGGTCCGGGGGCCGTCGGGGCGAGCGCACGCCCTGACGACCGACCCAGCGAGGGTACTCGGCCGGCCTGGCCAGACCCAGGACAGGAGGGCGCCGGAGCGGACCCGTGAGCCGGAGGTGTGTCACCGGTAACGTCGTATCCCGCATGGTGAGCGACCCCTCCGACGACGCGTCCCGGCGTTCGCCTCGCGCCCTGGCCCACGTGCCCGCGGTCGACGGGGTGCGGGCGGTGGCCGTGATCGGCGTGGTCCTCTTCCACGGCGGCGTGTCGTGGGCGCCCGGCGGCTACCTCGGCGTCGACGTCTTCTTCGTCCTCTCCGGCTACCTCATCACCACCCTCCTGCTCCGGGAGCGGGCAGGGACCGGGGCCATCGACCTCCGGCAGTTCTGGGTCCGCCGCCTGCGCCGCCTGCTGCCGGCGTTGCTGGTCCTCCTGGCCGCCCTCGGGGTGGCGGCGCCCTTCCTGGTCGACCCGGCGCAGCGGGCGAGCGTCCGGGGCGACGGGCTCGCCGCCCTGGGCTACGTGGCCAACTGGCGCTTCATCGTCACCGAGCAGTCGTACTTCGCCGGCGTGCCCTCGCCGCTGCGTCACCTGTGGTCGCTGTCGGTGGAGGAGCAGTGGTACCTGCTCTTCCCGGTCCTGCTGGCCCTGGCCCTGCGGACGGCCCGCCGCATCCGCCTGGTGCTGGCCGTGCTGGTGGTGGCCACGCTCGCCTCGGCGGCGTGGATGGCGCACCTGGCCGCCGGACCGGTCGAGCTGTCCCGCGCCTACTACGGCACCGACGCCCGGGCGCACTCCCTGCTGGTGGGGGCCATCCTCGCCGTCGTCGCCGCCATCTGGCCTGTCCACCGCGCCCGGCGCGCCCTCGCCGTCCTCGGGTTCGTCGGTGCCGGTGTCGTGGTGGCGGCCTTCGCCCTGGTCGGCGAGACCGACCGCTGGATGTACCGGGGTGGCTTCCTCGGCCTGGCCCTCGCCAGCGCCGCGGTCGTGGCGGCCATCGCCCTGCCCCGGCCGGCGGGGCCGCTGTCCGCCGTCCTCGGGTGGCGCCCGCTGGTCGCCGTGGGGAAGGTGTCCTACGGCCTCTACCTGTGGCACTGGCCGGTCGACGTCGTCTTGACCCCGGACCGCACCGGGCTCGACGGCCAGGCCGCCTGGCAGGAGCCGGCGCTGCTCGCCCTCCGCACGGCGGTGGCGGTCGCCGCCACCGTGGCCTCGTACCGCTGGGTCGAGCAGCCGGTGCGGCGCGACGGGGTGGCGGGCCTGCGCCTGCGCCTCCCGCGCCCGGTCCGCGGCCGACCGGCCACCGCCGTCGCCCTCGCCGGGCTGGCGGTGTGGCTCCTCGTCGCCGGGACCCTGCGGGTCCCCGCCGGCACGACGGCGACGGCGACGGGGCTGCCCCCGGCGCTGGCCGCCGCGCCCCGGGGCGTGCCCGAGCTGCCCGACGAGCCGGTCATGACCATCCCCGCGGAGATCCAGCGGATGGCCGCCACGACGGGTCTGCCGGCGGTGCCGGCGGATCGGCCGGTGAAGGTGATGGTCGCCGGCGACTCGGTGGCGTGGACGCTCAGCTACGCCGAGCCGGTCGTCCCCGAGACGGTCGAGATGACCTCGGCCGCCCTCATCGGCTGCGGGGTGGTGCCCGGCTTCGCCCTGCCGGGGGGCCAGCTCGACACCTCCTCGGTGGCCTGTGGCGACTGGCCCGCCTACTGGCAGGTCCAGGCGGCCGAGGCCCCGCCCGACGTGGTGCTCGTCCAGTTCGGGGCGTGGGAGGTCTACGACCACCTGGTCGACGGCCAGACGGTGGAGAGCGGCACCCCGGAGATGGAGGCGCTCATCCGGGAGGGCCTCGACTCGGGGGTGGCGGCGCTCCTCGCCGTCGTGCCCGAGGTGCGGTTCGTCATCGTCGGCCCACCGTGCATGAACGAGCAGGACGACCGGCTCGGCGGCCGTAGCAGCGAGCGCAACGACCACGAGAGGGTGGAGTGGGTCAACGAGGTGTTCGCCGACTACGCCGCGGACCTCGGCGACCGGGCCACGTACCTCGATCTGGGCGAGCTCCTGTGCCCGCAGGGCCACTTCCGGCCCTACATCGACGGGGTCGAGGTGCGCCCCGACGGCAGCCACTACGGCGACGGGACCAGCACCGCGGTGTGGAGGTGGCTGGCCGACCGGGTCGTGCCGTTCGCCCGCACGCCGGTCGCCCCCGAGCCGCCTCCCGAGGTGGCCTCGCTCGCCGGGGTGATGACGCCCCCGACGACCGTCCCCGGGCTCGTCCCATGATGGGGTCGCCGTGGCGCCGGCCTCTAAGGTCGGTCCCATATGGCCGTCGACGCCCCTGAACGCCCCTCCACGCCTCCGACGGACACCGGGCGGACCGCCATCCCCCGCCACGACCTGGTCGACATGTTCTTCGTCGCCGGGGCCGGGCTGCTGCTCGAGATCAGCTACACCCGCATCTTCTCCTACAAGTTCTTCTACTACTACACGTACCTGATCATCGGTCTGGCGCTGCTCGGCATCGGCGCCGGCGGTGTGGCCGTGGCCCTCTCGCCCAAGCTGCGCGACGCCAGGCTGTCGTCCATCGTGGGCTGGTGTGCCGGCCTCTCTGCCCTCCTCACCGCGGTGGGCTACATGGTGGTGGCCTGGACGCCGGTCACCGTCGGCAACATCTGGCAGTACGGCACGGGCACGTCGTTCAAGAACCTGACGTTGCTGATCGTCGTCTGCATCGCCCTGTTCGCCCCCTTCGCCATGGTCGGGGTGATCATCTCGACCTTCTTCGGGCGCTCGAGCCAGGGGATCGGCCGGCTCTACTTCGCCGACCTGATCGGCGCCGGGCTGGCGTGCGCGGCGGTGGTGTTCATGATCCGCTACCTCGGGCCGCCCCGGTCGGTGATGATCGCCGGGCTGATCCTCGCCGGGGTCTCGCTGGGGCGCTTCCTGCCCGATCGGAACCTCCGGCAGCTGGTGCCGTCGGGGCTCGTCGCCGCCCTGCTCGTGGTGGGCGTGGTGGGCATCGACACCGTTCACATCATTCCCGACAGCGGCAAGAACTCGCCCGACTCGGACCAGATCGACCGCGAGGCCTGGAGCCCGATCTTCCGGGTCGAGGGCGTCTACAGCCCGGACGGCCAGAACGTCGTCCTGTACCACGACGGTCTCATCGGATCGAGCATCCACGCCTGGGACGGCGATCTCGCCAGCCTCGACGACAAGTACATCGCCGACGCCCGCTCGCTGCCCTTCGCCGTCCTCGACGACGACTTCGAGGACGAGACCGGGCCCGGCAACGTGGTGATCGTCGGGGCCGCCGGCGGCAACGAGATCCTCACCTCGCTCGCCTTCCGGGCCGGGCACATCGACGCCATCGAGCTCAACCCCGTCACCCACCGCCTCCTGCGCGAGGACTACGCCGAGTTCTCGGGGCGGGTGGCCTACGAGCCCAACGTCAACTACGAGCTGGGCGACGGGCGCTCCTTCGTCGAGCGCAGCGACGACGAGTTCGACCTGGTCTGGTACCCGGCGCCCGACAGCTACGCGGCGTCGAACGCGGCCAGCTCGGGGGCCTTCGTGCTGTCCGAGAGCTACCTGTACACCGCCGACGCGGTCGACGCCTCGCTGGACAAGCTCACCGACGACGGCATCCTCGCCACCCAGTTCGGCGAGTTCAACTACGACCAGCGCCCCTACCGCACGGCCCGCTACGTCAGCACCGTGCGCCGGGCGCTGAGGGAGCGGGGGATCGACGACCCGTCCTCCCACGTGATGGTGGCCACCAGCCCCACCGCCGTCGGGGCCACCGTGTACTCCACCGTCCTGGTCAAGGCCACGCCCTTCACCGACGAGGAGGTGCAGCGCTTCACCGACCAGATCGCCTTCATGGCCTCGGCGGTCGCCGACGACGGCCTGGCCCAGGGCGTCACCCTGCGCCACGTCCCCGGGCAGGGCGACGACGGCACCGACGTGTCGAAGATCCTCACGCTCCCGGATCACGCCGACCCCGACTGCGACCCGGCGGCGCAGGACTGTCGGACGCTCGGGCAGTTCTACGACGACCACCGCTACGACCTCACGCCCATCACCGACGACGGGCCCTACTTCTGGAACTTCGCCCGCCCCCAGACGGTCGTGCGCGAGATGGACGAGTCGCTCCAACCGCTCCAGACGCTCGACCCCGAGAGCGGCATCGGCGAGCGGGTCCTGATCCTGCTGCTGTCCATCGCCGCCGTGTTCGCCGTGGTCTTCCTGATCCTGCCGTTCCTCGCCATCCGCAAGGACTGGCGGGCGCTGCCCCGCAAACCGGTGTCGGCCCTCTACTTCTCGTGTCTGGGCGTCGGCTTCCTCTTCTTCGAGATCACCCTGATCCAACGGCTCACCCTGTTCCTCGGATACCCGACGTACTCGCTCACGGTCACGCTGGCCTCGGTGCTGATCTTCACCGGCGTCGGCGCCCTGCTCAGCGAGAGGGTGGTGCACCGGGGCTGGACGGTCGGGCTGTGGCTGCTCGGTGCGCTCGCCGGGCTCACCCTCTTCTACGAGTTCGGCCTGCCCGGGGTGGTCGACGCCGCCTTCGGGCTGAGCCTGGCCCTGCGGGTGGTCCTCGCCTTCGTGATGATGGCCCCGCTGGGGTTGTGCCTGGGCATGTTCATGCCCCTCGGCCTCGGCGCCGTGGGCCGGCTGACCACGCTGTCGCGGGAGTACGTGGCGTGGGGCTGGGCCGTCAACGGCTTCGCCTCGGTGATGGGCTCGGTGCTCACCACCCTGCTGTCGATGACCTTCGGCTTCCGGGTCGTGATGGCCGTGGCCCTGCTCGTCTACGCCGTCGCCGTGCTGGCCCTGCGGAGCCTGATGTCCAGCGCCGACGCCGTGACCGCGGCCGGCGGACCCTCGGACGGCGGCGCCGTCGAGGACGAACCAGATGTGTCGCCGGCGGGCGGACCCACCGGGCAGCCCGTCCCGGTCGCCCCGTAGGTGCCCCGCCCCCCGCGGCCCACGGCCGCCGTGTCGTCCCCCGAGGGGGACGCCGCCGAGGGCCCGGCCCGGCCCGACCGCTGGCCCGCGGTCGACGTCGCGCCCCTGCCGTGGCGGGGTGCCCGGCTCCTCGACCTGGCCGCCCTGGTCGGCATCGGCCTCGCCGGGCTGGTGCTCCGCGTGCTCCAGCGCTCGCCCCTCTGGCTGGACGAGGCGCTCAGCTCGAACATCGCCGCCCTGCCCCTCGGTGACATCCCCGAGGCCCTGAAGCACGACGGCCATCCGCCGCTCTACTACCTGATCCTGCACCTCTGGCAGGACGTGTTCGGCGACGGCGACGTGTCCGTGCGGCTGCTGTCCGGCGTCATCGGGCTGGCCCTCCTGCCCCTGGCCTTCGTCGCCGCCGGGCGGATCGGCGGCCGGCGGGCGGCGTGGGCGGCGGCGCTGCTGGTGGCGCTCAACCCCTACGTCCTGCGGTACGCCACCGAGGCCCGCATGTACGAGCTGATCATGGTCCTGTCGCTGGCCGGCTGGCTGGTGGCCGACCGGGCCCTGCGCCGGCCCGAGCCCCTCCGCCTCGTCGTCCTGGCCCTGCTCACCGGGGCGCTGCTCTGGACGCACTACTGGGGACTGTGGCTGACCATCGCCTCGGGCCTGGGCGTGCTCGTCCGGGCCGTCCTGGCCCACCGTCACGGCGACACCGAGCGGCGGCGATCCTCGCTGCTGGTGGCGGGGTCGCTCGTCGCCGGCGGGGCGCTGTTCCTGCCGTGGGTGCCGACGCTGCTGTACCAGTCGGCCCACACCGGCACGCCCTGGGCCGAGCCGTCGATCCCCACCGAGGTGGCGGCCACGTCGCTCCTCGACCTGGGCGGCGGCACCGCCGGCGAGGCGATCCTGCTGGCCGTGGCCCTGTCGCTCCTCCTGGCGCTGGGCCTGGTCGGCGCCCCCGGCACCGGCACGCGGATCGAGCTCGATCTCCGCACCCGCCCCGAGGTCCGCCGGTTGGGCCTCGTCATCGTGGCCACCCTGGCCGTGGCCACAGCGACCTCCTTCGTGGCCGATGCGGCCTACGCCACCCGCTACTTCTCCGTGGTGGCGGCGCTCGTCCTGGTGCTGGCGGGCGTCGGGGCGGCGCGCGTCGGCGGGGCGGTGGCGTTCCGCGTCGTCGTGGCCGCCGTCCTCCTCCTCGGCCTGGTCTCCGCCGTCCGCACCGCCGTGAGCGACCCCCGCACCCAGGCCCGGGAGGTGGCGCAGGCCATCGAGGGCGACGGCCCGGTCGCGGGGTCGACCGGGCCCCTGGTGCTGGTGTGCCCGGACCAGCTGGGCCCGGCGCTCAGCCGCGAGCTGCCGGCCGACGCCGACGTCGCCACGTACCCCCGCTTCGAGGAGCCCGAGCTGGTCGACTGGGTCGACTACGCCGACCGGCTGGCCGAGGTCGACCCGGCCGACTTCGCCACCGACGCCCTGGCCCGGGCCGGGGACCGCGAGATCTGGCTGGTGTGGTCGGGCGCCTACACCACCCACGAGGGCACGTGCGAGGCCCTGGCCAACGCCCTCCAGGCGGCCCGTCCCACCGGCGTCCCCGTCGTGCTGGCCGACGTCGACGCCTACGAGGAGGAGAACGCCTACCGCTACCCCGTCGGATAGCGCGAGCTTTGAGCGATTTCCCACCGTGACGGTAGTGAATCGCTCAAACCTGGCGGGGTCAGGCGGTGCGGAGGGCGGTGACGGCGGCGCCGGCGTCGGTGGTGCGCCGGATGAGGAGGACGTCGGCGGTGCGGACCGAGGCCACGCGGGTGCTCCAGGAGTCGACCCGGCCGCCGTCACCGGTGCGGAAGAACGTCGTCATCGGGCCCTCCTGCTGGTAGGCGTCGGCATCGCCCACCTCCTCGGTGGTGCGGTCCCGGAGGGTGACCTCGAAGCAAGCCATGCGCGACCGTACGCCTGGCGCCCTGTGACGAGGAAGGGGCACGACATGGGGATCTGCCTGTGGACAACCGGTCCTCGTGGTGGACGACCCCGGCGCGCGAGGCTGGGACCGTGAGCACACCGCCGGTCGAGCCCAGCTTCCCGCCGGAGCCATGGAAGGTGGCGGCCATCCCGCCCGAGGTGGCCGACGGCGATCTGGCCTTCACCTGCCCCCGCTGCCAGCGGGAG
>DASYLG010000299.1:0-5169 GCA_036009685.1 Iamia sp.
CCCCCCCCCGACGGTTCTCGCGGAGTCGTCGCAGGTCAGGGCGTCGCCGCCGGGCGACGGCGGGTGCCCAGATCATCAGGGTCCGACGATCTGGGCCACCGCCCCGCCGCCACGGGTCAGCGGGGGTAGACGTCGAGATCCGTGGCCTTGACGCTGATCCAGACGTCGTCGCCGGGCACCAGGCCGAGGTCGGCCAGGGCGGCGTGGGTGATGTCGGCGGTGACGTCGACCGGCCCGGCGGCCTGGACCCGGACCCGGTCGGCGGCGGACTCCACTCCGGTCACCACGGCGGCCCACACGTTGCGGGGGCTGCCGTCGGGGCGGGACCGGAACAGGGCCACGGCGCCGGGGCGGATGGCGACGTGGACCGCCTCGCCGGGGTGGAGCTCGTCGGCCCCGCCGGCCACCGAGAGGACGTGCCCGCCCGAGGCCTCGACCGTCCCACCGGCGCGCACCGTGCCCGGGACCAGCGTCAGCCCCACCAGGTCGGCGACCCAGCGCGAGAGCGGTCGGCGGGCCACCTCCCCCGGCGCGCCGACCTGGACGACCCGGCCGGCGTCCAGCACCACCAGCCGGTCGGCGAGCGTGAGGGCGTCGACGGCGTCGTGGGTGACGACCACGGCCGGTCCGGCGAAGGCGGTGAGGTGGGCCCGCAGCACCCTCCGGACCTCGGCCCGGGTGGCGGCGTCGAGGGCGGACAGCGGCTCGTCGAGCAGCAGGAGGCTCGGGTCGGGGGCCAGCGCTCGGGCCAGGGCGACCCGCTGGGCCTGGCCGCCCGACAGCTCCGTCGTGCGGGCCCCGGCCCGGTCGGCCAGCCCGACCCGCTCGAGCCAGTCGAGGGCGGTGGCGTGGGCGGCCGCCCGTGGGACCCGCCGGGCCCGGAGCCCGAAGGCCACGTCGTCGCGGGCGGTGAGGTGGGGGAACAGCCGGAGGTCCTGGAAGACCACGCCGATCGAGCGCCGCTCGGGCGGGACGAAGCGCCGGGCTGCGGGCTCGTCGAGCACCACGTCGTCGAGCACGACGCGCCCGCCGGCCAGGGGCCGGAGCCCGGCCAGCGCCCGCAGCAGCGTGGTCTTGCCCGCCCCGTTGGGCCCCAGGAGGCCGACCACCTCGCCCGGCGCCACGTCCAGGGCCACGTCGAGGTCGAGCGACCCCAGGGTGACGCGCACCTCGGCGACGAGACCGGATCCGCTCACAGCTGGGTCGTCCACCGGCCGCGGAGGGCCACGAGCACGACGAGCGACACGGCCACCAGCAGGAGGCTGAGGACCACGGCGGCGCCGGGGTCGCGGTTGAGAGCCTGGTAGACGGCCAGCGGCATGGTCTGGGTCCGCCCCTGGAAGCTGCCGTTGAAGGTGATGGTGGCCCCGAACTCGCCCAGGGCCCGGGCCCACGCCAGCACCGCTCCCGCCGCCACCGACGGGGCGATGCGGGGCAGCGTGACCCGCCGCAGCACCGTCCAGCGCCCCGCCCCGAGCGTCGTGGCGGCCTCCTCCAGCCCCCGGTCGCCGGCCTCCAGGGCACCTTGCACGGTGATCACGAGGAACGGCAGGGCGACGAAGCTCTGGGCCAGCACCACGCCCGGAGTCGAGAAGGCGAGACGGACGTCGAAGGTGTCCTCCAGCCACGAGCCGATCGGGGAGCGCCGGCCCAGCGTGTAGAGGAGGGCGGCGCCGCCGACCACGGGCGGCAGCACCATGGGCAGCGTCACCAGGGCCCGGACCAGCGACCGTCCGGGGAACGGCGAGCGGGCCAGCAGCCACGCCAGCGGCACGCCCAGCACCAGGCACAGCAGCGTGCTGAAGGTCGAGGTGAGGAGCGACAGGCGCAGGGCGTCGCCGACCTCGGGGGCCCGCAGGACGTCGCCCAGGTCGGACCACGGGGCCCGCTGGCCCAGCCCCACGAGGGGCAGGACAAGGAAGGCGACGGCGACGAGCGCCGCCGGCAACAGGGCGAGCGGGACCCGCCCGGCCGCAGGGGCGTCGATGCGTCGGCTCAGGCCGGCATCATGCCGCAGCCGGCGGTCACGACGCAGGCTCGAAGCCGGCGTCGGCCAGGGCGACCTGGCCCTCCTCCGAGAGGACGAGCTCGATGAAGGCCATGGCGCCCTCGGCGTTGGCGGCCTCGCCCACGGTGGCGATCGGGTAGGTGGCGACGACGTTCTGGTCGTCGGGGATCTCGATGCCCTCGACGGCGTCGCCGGCGGCCAGCACGTCGGTCCGGTACACCACGCCCACGTCGACCTCGCCCACCTCGACCTTGGTCAGCAGGGCCCGGACGTCCTCCTCGTTGGTGTCGATCGACGGGGTGACGCCGGCGGCCTCGAGCGCCTCCCGGGCGAAGCGGCCGCAGGGGACCTCCTCGTTGCACAGCCCGACGACCAGGTCCTCGTTGGCCAGGTCGTCGAGGCCGTCGACCTCGCCGGGGTTGCCGGTCGGCACGGCCAGCTCGAGGGAGTTGGTGGCGAAGTCGGTGGGCTCGCCGTCGAGAGCGTCCGCCTCGACCAGGTCCTCCATGTTGGAGGTGGCGGCGGTGGCGATGACGTCGGTCGGGGCGCCCTCGGTGATCTGGGTGACCAGGCCCGAGGAGGGCCCGAAGCTGAACTCGACGGTCGCGTCGGGGTTGGCCTCCTCGAAGGCCGTGCCCAGCTCCTCGAACACGTCGGTGAGCGAGGCGGCGGCGAACACGGTGACGGTCCCCTCCACGCCCTCGGTGGCGGGCTCGGTCGCCTCGGTGGACTCCGTCGCCTCGGTCGCCTCCGTGCTGTCGTCGGCCGCGGTGGTGGTCGTCTCGTCACCCGAGGCGTCGTCGCCGTCGTCGTCGCCGCAGGCCGCGCCCACGAGGAGCAGCAGGATGGCGAGGAGGATCAGGAGGAGTCGGTTCTTGCCCATGGGATCTCCGGGTTCAGGGGGTGGGGGCCAGGTCGACGAGGACGTCGGTGGCCTTGACGGCGGCGTCGGCCAGGACGCCGGGGGCGAGCCCCAGCTCCTCGACGGCCTCGGCGGTGATGAGCGACACGATGCGGTGGGGCCCGGCCTGGATCTCGACGGTGGCGGCCACGCCGTCGCTCACGACCCGGGTGACGATGCCCCGGAAGCGGTTGCGGGCCGAGAGCCCCGTGCTCGCCTTCTGCTCGCCGGCGAGAGCGACCAGGAAGGCGGCCAGGTCGGCGCCGTCGATCAGACGGTGGCCGCGGGGGTCACGGGTGGTGGCGAGCCGGCCGTCGTCGGTCCAGCGGCGCACGGTGTCGGCGCTGACCCCGGCCAGGTCCGCCACCTGGGTGGGCGTGAGCGAGGGCATTCGCCGACTCTACCTCGCAGATGCGAGGGGCGATGACGCCTCAGGCGGCGAAGTCCTGGATGACGGCCTGGGCCTCGGGGGCGAGGGCGACCTCGCCGCTGCCCTGGATGAAGCTGACCGGCAGCTCGGTCTGGATGGGGTCGAGACGGCCCATGTTCCAGGCGAAGACCAGGGCGTCGGTCAGCTCCATGTGGTTGTCGACCCGCAACCCGCCCAGGAGGGCGTTGCCGATGCGGGCCAGGTGCAGCGGGTTGCGGCTCGACCCCGCCTCGGACAGGACGGCCCGGAGGAAGGTCTGCTGGCGCTGGATGCGGCTGAGGTCGGCGAGGCCGTCGGCGGGCTGGACCTCGCCGTCGATGACCTCCTGGTAGAAGCGGCTGCGGACGTAGGCCAGGGCCTGGTCGCCCTGCAGCTCGACGTCGCCCGACTGCTCGACGTTGAGGCCCGAGTGGGTGTCGATGGCGGGGTTCGGGAAGTTGATCGTGACCCCGCCGAGGGCATCGACCAGGTCGGCGAAGCTGACGAAGTTGATCTCGATGTAGCGGTCGATGGGGATGCCGACCGACTCCTGGACGGCGCGGATGAGGGCCACCGGTCCGTCGTTGTAGGCGGCGTTGATGCGGGTCTCGTTCCCGCCCTGCGAGGGCAGGGGCACCCGCAGGTCGCGGGGGATCGACAGGAGCCGGGCCGGGCCGTCGCCGGTGCGCAGCACGAGGATGGTGTCGGACCGGTTGCCCTGCACCTCCTCCCGGTTGTCGGTGCCCACCAGCAGGTAGTTGGTGCCGCCCTTCGATCCGGCCAGGACGTTGTCGCCCGCCACGTCGACGTCGACCCGCTCGATCTTGTCGAACTGGGCGTTGGCGTAGACCCAGCCCCCCTCGACGGCCACGAGCATCAGGGTGATCCCGATGCCGACCAGGCCCATGAGGATGCGGAGCAGCCCGCGCTTGCGGGTCGGTCGCCCATCGGCCCGGAGGACCCGCTTCCCGGCGAACAGCGACAGGCTGACGGCCGCCGCCACCCCGGTGAACAGCCCCAACACGAACAGCAAGACCATGACCGTCATGAAGGCGCGATCCTCGTGGCCTCGGGGTCGGGACCGACGCTCGGCGGGGGCGGGGCAGAGGGGCCCTCGGAGTAGACGATGACGGTGCTGCCGATGCCGATGCGGTCGCCGTCGCGGAGCGGGGCGACGCGCCCGTCGGGGATCCGGTGGCCGTTGAGCTCGGTGCCGTTGGCCGAGCCCTGGTCCTCCAGCTCCCAGCCCTCACGGCCCTTCGACCGGCGGCGGACGACGGCATGGGCCCGGCTGGCCCGGGTGTCCTTGATGCGCAGGATCTGATCGGCGCCCCGGCCCAGGGTGACGGGCTGGTCCCGCAGGTCGGCCCCGCCGGATCCGTCCTCGACCTGGAGGCGGGCCCCGCCCCCGCCGGCGCGGGTGCGGTCGGGCCGCTTGGCCAGAGCGGGGCCCGATGCGATGGCGGTGGCGCCGTCGGCCGGCACCCCGGTCCGTACGGGCGGCGGGGGTGGTGGCGGTGGCGGTGATGGCGGCGGCGCCGTGACGCCCGGGTGGTTGACCCTGATCCCGTGGTCGGCGGGGGTCGAGCCGGGACCGGGCTGGGGCTGCTGGTACGGGCGGGACGGCGGGGCGGGGCGGGAGCGGGCGCCCCGGTCGGCTACGACGGGCACGGGCCGCGAAGCCCGGCGGATGCCGTTGACGCCGACGATCGCCAGGGCCCCGACGGCGAAGCCGGCGACGATGACGAGGAGGTCGAGCACGAAGCGAGGCTACCGACGGGACCCGCCCCGATCCCGCACCCGAGGCCGGGGCCCCGTCACCCCATCGAGCTCTGTGCGAAAGGTGCGACC
>DASYLG010000300.1:0-1952 GCA_036009685.1 Iamia sp.
CCTAACCGGGCGGGGTGGGGTGACGGCCACCGCACCCAAAACGAGAACGTGTTCTCGTTTTGGTGCTACAACTCTCCGATGGCGTTCAACATCGCTGATCTCTTCGAGCGCACCGTCGACGCCGTCGGTGGCCGCACCGCCCTGATCGTCGGGGACGATCGGCTCACCTTCGCCGAGGTCGAGGAGCGGTCCAACCGGCTCGCCCACCACCTCGCGGCCCAGGGCGTCGGGGTCGGCGACCACGTCGGGATCCACGGCCAGAACTCGACGGAGTGGATGGTGGCGATGATCGCCGCCTTCAAGATCCGGGCCGTCCCCGTCAACATCAACTTCCGCTACGTCGAGGACGAGCTGGCCTACCTGTTCGACAACGCCGACCTGGTGGCCCTGGTCCACGACGTGGCCTACGCCCCGCGAGTCGCCCTGGTGGCGCCCAAGATCGGGTCCCTGCGCCACTTCGTGGCCATGCCCGGACCGCCCGACGCCGAGTCGGCCACGGCGGCCGAGGATCCCGGAGTGCGGATCGCCCTGGAGGGCCTCGGCTCGGTGCCGTTCGCCGACGCCCTCGCCGCCGGCTCGCCCGACCGCGACTTCGGGGCGCGCTCGGCCGACGACCACTACGTGCTCTACACCGGCGGCACGACCGGGATGCCCAAGGGCGTCGTGTGGCGCCACGAGGACGTCTTCTACGCCCTCGGCGGCGGCGTCGACGCCTACACCCAGGAGCGGGTGACGTCGGAGACGCAGCTGGCCGAGAAGGCGGCGGCCACCGAGACACCGCTGGTATCGCTGTCGACCCCGCCACTGATGCACGGCGCCGCCCAGTGGTCGACCCTGCGGTTCTGGTTCGAGGGGAACACCGTCGTCTTCCTCCCCCGCTTCGACCCCCACGGCGTGTGGGAGACGATCGAGCGGGTGGGCGTCAACACGGTGATGATCACCGGCGACGCCATGGCCCGGCCCATGATCGAGGCCCTCGAGGAGGATCCCGGCCGCTACGACCTGTCGTCGCTGTTCGTCTTCGCCTCGAGCGCCGCCGTCTTCTCCCCCACGGTGAAGGACCGCTACCTCGAGCTGCTGCCCGACGTGATGCTCCTCGACGCCATCGGCTCCAGCGAGAGCGGCCACAACGGGATGATCGCCCTGCAGAAGGGCGAGACGGCCATGAAGGGCGGTGGTCCCACCGTCACGCCCGGCCGCGACGCCGTGGTGCTCGACGACGACCTCCGCCCCGTCGCGCCCGGCTCGGGAGTGATCGGCCGGGTCGCCCGGGGCGGCAACATCCCGCTCGGCTACTACAAGGACGAGGCCAAGACGGCCGCCACCTTCGTCATCGCCGCCGATGGCCGGCGCTACGTGATCCCCGGCGACTACGCCACCGTCGAGGCGGACGGGGACATCACCCTGCTGGGCCGGGGCTCGGTCTGCATCAACTCGGGCGGCGAGAAGATCTTCCCCGAGGAGGTCGAGGCCGCCCTCAAGGCCCACCCCGCCGTCTACGACGTCGTCGTCGTCGGCGTGCCCGACGAGCGCTGGGGATCGACCGTGGCCGCCGTCGTCCAGCCCCGCCACGCCGACGCCCCGCCCACGCTCGACGACCTCGACGCCCACTGCCGCGCCCGCATCGCCGCCTACAAGGTCCCCCGTCAGCTCCACCTCGTCGCCGAGATCCTCCGCTCCCCCGCCGGCAAGCCCGACTACCCCTGGGCCACCCGCCTCGCCGCCGGCGAACCCGTCTAGAGCCCGAGGCCCTCGGCGACGCGAGCCAGTCGGTCGTCGAAGGTCAGCACCGACCCGCCGGTCTGCTGGGCGGCGAGGAGCACGCAGCAGTCCGGCAACCGCAAGCCCGTGTCGGCCCTGAGCATCGCCAGCCGAACGGGGGAGTCGTCCGTGAGACCGACCGACGCCACCCCGAGTCCGGCCAGGTACGCCTCGGCCCGGGGGAGGATCCC
>DASYLG010000301.1:0-5828 GCA_036009685.1 Iamia sp.
CAGCGGTGGCGGACCGGGGAAGGGGACCGGTCCGCCACCGCTCGGTGGTTCAGGAGCCGAGGCTCATCTCGGGGATGTACAGGGAGCCGTCGCCTCGGGGCGACCACTCGAGGCCCTCCACGGCCCCGTAGATGTCCTGCAGGTTCACGGTGAAGATGAAGGGCGGGTCCTCGCAGCCCAGGGCGAACAGCTCCTGGTACTTGGCCTCCCGGTCCTCCGGCGAGTCGGCCTCGGTGGCCTCGGCGATGAGGGCATCGGCGTCGTCGTTGACGTAGCTGGAGAGCGCACCGTCACTGGCGTAGTAGCTGTCCATCTTGGAGGCGTCGAACAGCTCGTTGGAGGCCGAGACGAAGCCGATGTCGGGCTGGGCGTCGCCGACCGTGCGGGTGAACTCGTCGATGTAGGACGAGAAGGGCCGGATGTCGGGCGTGACGTTGACACCGACCTCCTCGAGGTACCCGATCACGACCTCGTGCATCTCGGCGTCCTTGAGCCAGCGGCCGGTGGCGCCGAGCAGGGAGAGGGGCTCGCCGTCGTAGCCGGCCTCCTCCAGGAGCTCACGAGCCTTGTCGGGGTCGTAGGGGTAGGCCTCGAGGTCGGGGTTGAACCCGGTCGTGCCCTCCTGCGACGGCTGGCACTGGGCCACCGAGGCGTACCCGCTGAAGAGGTCCTCGGCGATGGCGTCCTTGTCGACGGCGTAGTTGAGGGCCTGGCGGATCTCCTTGGGGACCAGCGTGCCGTCGTAGCTCTTGAGCCGGTACACCGGGAACTCCACGCCCTCACGGGTGAGGACCTGCGGGGCGTCGGCGGCCTGCTCGGGCGGCAGCAGCGTGGCCAGGTCGATCTCCCCGGTGCGGAGCCCGGCGACGCGGGTCCCGGCCTCGGAGATGAACCGGATGGTCACGTCGGTCTCGGGCGGGGCCTCGCCCCAGTAGTCGGCGTTGGCCTCGAGCGTGACCTGCTGGCCGCGGTCCCAGGAGGTGACGACGTAGGGGCCGGTGCCGACGGGCTCCTCGGTGAAGGAGTCCTCCTGCGACGCCTCCGGCGGCACCATCTTCAGCCGGGCCATTCGGGCCGGGAGCACCAGGTCGGGCTCGGAGGTGGTGACCCGGAGGGTCAGCGCGTCGACGGCCTCGGCGCTGGCGAGGGGGCCGTAGTAGTCGAGCTGGGCCGACTCGTAGTCGGGGTCGACGATCCGGTTGATGGAGAAGGCGGCGGCCTCGGCATCGAAGGGCTCGCCGTTGGTGAACTCGACGCCGTCGCGGAGGGTGAACTCCCAGACGGTCGGCTCGACCTGGGTGGGCAGCTCGGTGGCCAAGCGGGGCTCGAGCTCGTTGCTCTCGCTGTCACGGACCAGCAGCGCCTCATAGACGTTGTCGTTCACGGCGCGCTCGTTGCCGTCCTCGGTGGCCTGGGGGTCCAGGGTCGAGGGCTCGTCGGCGATGGCGATGACGAAGCCGTCGGACGACCCCCCACCACCGCCATCGTCGGACGTGGCGTCGTCGTCGCCCCCGCAGGCCGCCAGGGCGGTCGCGAGGGAGAGGGCGGAACCGAGCACGAGGGCTTGGCGCCACCTCGAACGGGGATGGGTGCTCATGCGGGGCCTCCTGGGAGGGATGGGATCGAGTGCCCGGAGCGGGCGGACGTATACAGAACGCGAGATGTGGGTTCGGGGGCGGCGGCCCGCGGTACCATGCGGGTCGCCGGTGGTCCGCCGGCCGGCCTGCCCAGGGGCAGGGCGCGACGTCCCCCCCGAGATCCGCCATGGCCACACCGCTGCAGCACCGCCCGCTCCGCGAGGTCGTGACCGACGAGATCCGCCGCATGATCACCGACGGGGAGATCGCCGCCGGCGAGCGCCTGGTCGAGGATCGCCTGGCCGAGCAGCTGGGCGTGTCCCGCAACCCGGTCCGCGAGGCCATCCGCTCGCTCGAGGCCACCGGCCTCGTCGAGGTCGTCCCCCGCCGGGGCGCCTACGTGACCGTCGTCGACCTCGACGACATGGCCCAGCTCCAGGAGATGCGTCAGGTCATCGACCGCTGGGTGGTCCAGGCCGCCGCCGAGCGCCACGACGCCAGCGACATCGACCGGCTCGACACCTGCATCCGCGAGGGCCGAGTGGCCTCCGAGTCCGGCGACGCGGTGCGGGCCTCGGCCATGCACCGCGAGTTCCACCTGGCCATCGAGGCGGCGTCGAAGAACCCGTACGCCTCGATCGCCATGGGGCCGCTGCGCCAGCGCACCGAGATGGTCTTCACCAGCAACGCCGCCACCCGGGCCGCCATCAGCTGGGGCGAGCACCAGGGCATCCGCGACGCCATCGCCTCTCGGGACGGGGTGCTGGCCGCCCAGCGGATCGAGGAGCACATCCGCAACGCCTTCGAGGCGTTCGCGGCCGCTCGCCTGGCGACGGCCACGGCCACCACCGACGGCATCGCCGTCGGGCCGGCTCCGAAGACGCCCGTCGGCGCCACCCGCACCGCCTAGCGGCGCACCGTCCGCGGGGGCCGCGACGCGGTGCCACCGGATGTCGCTACGGTGCGGGGAAACGACGGCTGCCCGCTGCGGGGCGCCGTCACCCCGACCCTGCATGCGCCGCACGACGGCGCGCGGCCCGCTGGGCTGCTGCGTCTCGTGATCGGATCGGCTGTGGCGCATGGAGAAGGGTTCCGGTCGGTCGGCTTTCGTATACAGTATCTTGTCGCCAGGACGCGCGCCAGAGGTCACACCGGCTTTTACGGACCGGAAACACACGGGACACGCCCGATGTCCGGACGACGTGACACCCGTCCGGGTGAGCCCCTGGTCACAGCCCTGTCGCCACCCTCGGAACCCCGGCAGCCGACGAGCGGATCGGGCGGGAGACCGCCGGATCCGATCGCCCGCTCGGGCTGAGAGACCTCAGTCGGTGGCGGTGACGAGGGGTTGGGGGTCCGCGGCGGCCGGCTCGGCGGCGAGCGCGGCCGGCGCGGCCGGCGGGCGGATCCGGAGGGTCGTGGCCACGGCCACGATCGCCACCCCCGCCACCACGGCCACGCCCAGCCCGGCCCGCAGGCCGGTGACCGCGGCGCGGGTGGCCACCCGGGCGTCGCCCTCGGCCGCCCCGCTGGCCCGTTCGAAGGCGATCGCCGCGGCCGTGGCCCCGATGCCCCCGACGAGGAACCGGGCCGTGTTGAACACGCCGGCCGCCAGACCGCCCTGGCCCGGGGGGGCCGTGAGCGTCACGGCCGCCGCCGCCGGGGCCTGGATCAGGCTGATGCCCGAGCCCACGATCACCAGCCCGGCCACCACGCCCGGGCGTCCCGGGGCGGCGACGCCGATCACCAGCGCGCCGACCACGATCGACAACCCGCCGACCCGGGCCAGCACGGCCAGGCCGAAGCGGTCGGCCAGGCGGCCCGCGGCGAGGGCGCCGAGCAGCATGCAGACGGGCAGCACCGAGGTGACCAGCCCGGCGGCCGAGGCGTCGTCGCCCTGGACCACGTACGACACCGGCACCACGAAGGTCACCGCGAACAGGCCGAGCATCTGGAGCCCGGCGATGCCCGAGGTGGCGAGGAAACCCGGCGCCCGCAGCAACGCCGGAGGGATGAAGGGCTCGGGCGCGGTCCGGATCCGGTGGACCAGGAGCGCCGAGCTCACGACCGCGGCGGCCACCAGCCCCAGCGTCAGGGGGTGGGCGAAGCCCCAGCGCGAGGACTCGGTGAGGGGCAGCACGATGGTGCCGAGCGCCAGGGCCAGCAGGAGGGCACCCGGCGTGTCGATCCGGTGGGGCACCGAGGGCGGGTCCTTCGGCACCAGGACCCAGACGGCCAGGCCGACGAGGAGGATGAGCGGGGCGCTGAGGAGGAAGAGCGAGCGCCAGCCGAGGGTGTCGACGGCGAACCCGCCGAGAGCGGGGCCGGCGGCGAGGGCCGAGGCGTTGACCGCGGCCCACATCCCGAGCACCCGGCCTCTGCGGTCGGGCGGGTACAGACGGGTGGCCGCCGACATGATGCACGGCAGCACGGGCGAGCCGGCGATGCCCTGGCCGATGCGGCCCACGACCACCACGGCCAGGTGGTCACCCACCCCCACCATCACCGAGGCGGCGGCGAAGAGCACGGTGCCGGCCAGGAAGACCCGGCGGGCCCCGTGGACGTCGCCCAGCCGACCGGCCAGCGGCATCATCACGCCGAGGGCCAGGGCGAAGGCACTGATGATCCACACCGCCGACGACAGCCCGACGTCGAGATCGTCGGCCATGGCGGGCACGGCCACGTTGGCCAGGCTGTTGTTGGCCGTGCCGATGAACGTGGCCCCCAGCAGGGCGGCGAAGGCCGCGCCCCGGCGGACCGGGCTGAGCAGGGGCGGGTCGGCCCCGTCCGAGTCGGACCGGGCCGGGGTCACAGGGCGTGGAGGGCGGGCAGGGCCTCGTCGAGCCAGCTCTGGGTGG
This sequence comes from Iamia sp., assembly GCA_036009685.1. Taxonomy (GTDB): domain Bacteria; phylum Actinomycetota; class Acidimicrobiia; order Acidimicrobiales; family Iamiaceae; genus Iamia. The sequence continues at coordinate 4,436 of DASYLG010000301.1, forward strand.
TGGGATCGGACGGGCGCACGTGGACCCGATCGACACCGAGGCCGGCGAGGGCGGCGAAGGCGGCCAGGGCGGCGTCGGGCCCGTCGACGACCACCCGGAGCAGCTCGCCGTCGAGCACCTCGGGGCCGCCCCCGGAGGAGGCGAGGATGGCCCGCCGGGCGTCGTCACGGGCTGCGGAGGTGGCGCAGACCGTGAGGTTGACCGTGGCCGAGAAGACGGGCTCGGATGCGCCCGCGTCGGCCGCCGCCTTCCGGGCGACGGCCAGCCGGTCGGCGATGGCCTCGGCGTCGTTGCGGTGCGGCCCGGTGAAGGTGGCCACGCCGGCCACCAGCCCCTCGACCAGGTCGATCCGGTCGACCAGGGGGGCCAGCCGGCGGAGCATCACTGGGCCGTGGGCGCCGACCAGGATGGGGGCGGGCGCCGGCAGCGCCGGCCAGGGGGCGTCGACGACGGCCCGGAAGTGGGTGCCCTCGTGGGCCACCGTGCCGTCGCCCCGGAGCATGGCGCCGCAGATCGTGATCGCCTCGACGAGACGGTCGACCCGCTCCCCCACCGGCCCGAGGGCCAGGCCGGTGGCGTCGTGCTCGACCTGGAGCCAGCCCGTCCCCATGCCCAGCTCGGCCCGCCCCCCCGAGATCCGGGACAGGGTGGCGACGGCCTGGGCCACCTCGACCGGGTGGCGGAGGGTGGCCGCCACCATGGTCTGGGTCAGCCGGACGCGTGTCGTGGCCGCCGCCGCCGCCCCCATCGTGGTGAACACGTGGGGGACGGCGATCGGCGGCTCCGGGGGGATCCCGCTGAAGAAGTGGTCGATGGCGCGGACGCCGTCGTAGCCGGCGGCCTCGGCCCGGCGGGCGTCGCCCACCGCGTCGAAGCCGAGGGCCTTGCCGAACACGAGCACGGTCCGCCTCCGGGTCGACGAGGTCAGCGGGTCAGCGAGGGCGCCGGGTCAGGCCACGGCCACGGCGGGCGCGGCCTCGGCCTCGGGCTCGACCCACTCGCCCAGGTCCGGCTTCACGTACATCTCGTAGAGCGCCTTGGTGTAGTTGAACCGCATGTTGGCGGCCTCCTTCACGATCTCGATGCAGCGCTGCTGGAGGGCGGGCGTGTCGGCGTACTTGAGCACGATCTGGTAGCCGCGCTCGCCGTGCACCTCGTCGGAGGTGATGTGGAGGTCGAAGAACTCCGTCTCCCACTCCGAGAAGCCGTAGCGCTCCGGGTCGATCAGCGCGGGGTACTGGGTGCGGTAGATGCTGGGCACCTGCGACTCGAGGCCGACCACGGTCGCCGCCGTCGACACCGCGAAGTGCTCCTCCTGCGTGAGCTTGTACTGCCAGCCCTGGATCCCGAGGGTGAACGGCGTGGCGTTGTTCCGGTCCATCACGAACTGGCG
>DASYLG010000302.1:0-7999 GCA_036009685.1 Iamia sp.
CCTGCCCGCGGCCCGCGCCGCGGTCGACGGGCTGGCCGCCTCCATGGACCGCTTCGACTGGACCGCTCTGGCCCCCGCCTACGACGCCGCCCTCGAGGCCGTCGCCGCCGGCAAGGCTCCCGACGACGTCCCCCTCGCCCAACCCGGGACCTGATGGCACCCACCCCCCGAAGTGGCGATCAGATCCGGCGGCTTCCCGCCGGATCTGATCACCAGTTCGGCAGAGAACCGTGATCACCGACGTCGGGGGGATCGAGGTCGGGCACTGGACCGATGTCGAGGCGCGGACGGGGTGCACCGTGGTGCTGGTGCCGGAGGGGACCACGGCCTCGGCCGAGGTCCGCGGCGGGGCGCCCGCCAGCCGCGAGCTCGACCTGCTCGTGCCCGGCCGCCTCGTCGACCGCATCGACGCCGTCGTCCTCACCGGCGGGTCGGCCTTCGGCCTGGCCGCCGCCGACGGCGTGATGGGCTGGTTGGAGGAGCGGGGCCGCGGCTTCGCCACGCCGGCCGGTCCGGTGCCGATCGTGCCTACGCTCGCCCTGTTCGACCTGGCCGTGGGGTCGGCGGCGGTGCGCCCCGGCCCGACCGAGGGGCGCGCCGCGTGCGCCGCCGCGACCGCCAGCGCCGTGGCCCACGGGACGGTGGGTGCCGGCACCGGGGCGACGGTCGGGAAGTGGCTCGGTCCCGGGCACGTCGCCCCCGGCGGTCTGGGCGGCGCGACGGTCCGCTCCGGCCCGCTGGTGGTCGCTGCTCTCGTCGCCGTGAACGCCTTCGGCTCGATCGACGCCGACGGCACCGGGTTGGCCGAGGTCGAGCAGGCCCTGCCGGCCATGCCCCCCGCCCCGATGGGTAACACCACCATCGGCGTCATCGCCACCAACGCCCGGCTCGACAAGGGCGGCTGCCTGGTGGTGGCCCAGGGCGGGCACGACGGGCTGGGCCGGTCGATCGTCCCGGCCCACACCCGGGTCGACGGCGACGCCCTCGTGGCCGTGGCCACCGGCGAGGTCGACGCCCTGGTCGACCACGTCCGGCTCCTGGCCGTCGCCGCCGTCGAGCGCGCCGTCCGCTCCCTCGCCTGAACGACCGATCCGATCACCGGTTCGGGGTGGTTCGGGGGAGTGGTGAGAGCTAGATGCCGAGGGGGAGCTTGGAGCCGTCGAAGGCGAGGTCGCCCTGGACGAGGGTGGCCGAGGGGCCGCCGTGGGCGTGCATGTAGTCGAGGGCCCGGCTGAGGTCGGAGACGTTGTTGCTCAGCGGGGTGGGGGCGATGGCCAGGGTGCTGAGGACGCCGAGGGCCCGGCCCTGGGCGTCGAGGAAGGCGCTGCCCGAGTCACCGGGGATGCCCGGGGTGACGGTGTAGACCGGGTGGGTCCAGCCGCCGCCGGTGGTGCCGAGGCTGATGCCGGTCTTGGGGCTGAGCTGGGTGAGGCCGAGCCGCAGGCTGGAGTTCCCGTAGCTGTAGACCCGGGTGGTGGCGGGCACGCCGGTGGTGTTCAGCCCGGTCGGGCCGCCCCAGTGGGGGATCGACGGGTTGACCTTGGCGACATCCGCGGGGGCGATCCGCACGAGGGCCAGGTCGTTGTAGGCACACGTGTCGGCGTCGGTCTCACCGACCGCCTGCATCGTGGCCCACGAGCTGTAGGCCAGGGTGCCGGGCTGGGAGGCGCCGTCGATCTCGACCGCCGTGCCGACGGGCAGGGTGCCGGCCAGACATCCGTCGGTGTCGGTCGCCTCGCCCAGGCCGGCGCAGTGGGCGGCGTAGCCGATGTAGGTGTCGGCGCCGTCGGCGAACACGAAGTTCGCCGTGCACTGGGCCCCGGCGGTGACCATCTGGACACCGGGGTGGATGGTGGCCTGGCCGGCGGGGGCGTAGGCCGAGGCCGGAGCCGGCGAGGCGGCCAGCCCGGCGACCAGCGCCAGCAGGAGGGCGGCCGGGGCGGCGATCAGGCGACGATGGGGGGTTCGGGGGGTCATCCGGTCGAGGTTCGACGCCTCGTCGGCCGTCCCTGTCGCGCGTCTGTCCCCACGGTCGTCGGTGGGATCCGGGGAGGGCGGAGGGGCGGTGCGGCGGTACGCTCGCCGCTGCCCTGCCGTACTCCCTCCCCCCGTCCTGGACCGTGCTGGCCCGCACCACCTCCGCCGCCGACACCCGCGCCCTCGCTGCCGCGCTGGCCGCCCTCGTGCGGCCGGGGGACGTCCTGCTCCTCTCGGGCGAGATGGGGGCGGGCAAGACCGCCTTCACCCAGGGCCTGGGCGCCGCTCTCGGCGTCGCCGGACGGATCACCAGTCCCACCTTCACCATCGCCCAGACCTATGAGGGCGGGCGGCTGCGCCTCCACCACCTCGACGTGTACCGGCTCGAGCACCTGCACGAGGCCCTCGACGTGGGCCTGGCCGAGATGATCGACGACGGCGGGGTGGTGGTGATCGAGTGGGGCGATGCCATCGTGCCGGTCCTGCCCGCCGACTTCCTCGAGATCCGCATCGCCTTCGCCCCGCTCGTGGACGACGACGAGGCCGCCGGCGACGTGCGCCAGTGGCAGGTCCGGCCCGTGGGCAGCCGGTGGAAGGCCCGCGCCGACGGCCTGAGGGCCACCCTGGAGCCATGGGAAGAGGGATCGTGAAGGGGACCCGGTCGTGCTGATCCTCGGGATCGAGTCGGCGACGGCGCAGGTGGGCTGTGCCGTGGGCGGCCACGAGGGCGTCCTGGCCTCGGCCCACTCGTCCCGCTCGCGACGCCACGCCGAGTCCCTGACCCCGTCGATCGAGTTCGTGTGCCGCCAGGCCCGCATCGAGCTGGCGGAGCTGGGGGCGGTGGCCGTCGACGTCGGGCCCGGCCTCTTCACCGGGCTGCGGGTCGGGGTGGCGACGGCCAAGGCGGTGGCCCAGGCCCTCCGGGTGCCGGTCATCCCCATCTCCAGCCTCGACCTGCTGGCCTACCCGATCCGCTTCACCGACCGCCTCATCGCCGCCGTCATCGATGCCCGGCGGGGCGAGCTGTTCTCGGCCCTCTACCGCTCGGTCCCCGGGGGCGTCCAGCGGATCACCGAGCCACGGGTCAGCACGCCCGACGACCTGCGGGCCGAGCTCCAGGCCCAGAGCGGCGACCTGCTGCTGGTGGGCGACGGGGCGGTGCGCTACCGCGACGACTTCCGGTCGCTGGTCCGGGCCGAGGTCGTCACCCACGGGCTGACGGCGCCGTCGGCCCGGGACCTCGTCCTGCTGGCCCACCACCAGGCCCTGCGGGAGGAGTGGGTCCAGCCGTGGGACGTCACGCCGACCTACCTGCGCAAGCCCGACGCCGAGATCAGCTGGGCCACCCGCGACGGGGTGGCGGGGCCGCGGTCGGGCCCGGACGGGCGATCGGGCCCGGGCTGATGGCGGCCACCACCCGACCCGACCCGGGGTCCGACGCCCTCGCCCGCACCGCGCCGGTCGTCATCACGCCCATGCGCCGGCGCCACCTGCGCCAGGTGCTGCGCATCGACCAGCAGGTCTACCCGCGGCCGTGGTCGCTCGGGCTGTACCTGGGCGAGCTGTCCACCACCGACGGGCGGAGCTACCTGGTGGCCCGCCGCGGCACCGAGGTCGTGGGCTACGCCGGCCTGATGGTCATCGCCGGCGACGCCCACGTCACCACCGTGGCGGTGGCGCCGGTCCACCAGCACCAGGGCCTGGCCACGCGCCTGCTGCTCGTGCTGGCGCGCGAGGCCGTCGCCCTGGGCGCCGAGCGGGTGACGCTCGAGGTCCGGGCGTCGAACCTCCACGCCCAGCGCCTGTACAGCCGGTTCGGCTTCGCCCCCGCCGGGATCCGCAAGGCGTACTACGTCGACAACCGGGAGGACGCCGTGATCATGTGGGCCATCGACGTGGGCGCGGCGCCCTACGCCGAGCGGCTGGCCGGCATCGAGGCGGCGCTGCCCACACCCACCGTGCTCCAGGGCGTGCGCTCGGGCGACGACACCCGTGCGCCCCGGGTCGGGGAGGACGCATGACCGTCTGGGATCCGGAGGCGGTCGATCTCGACGCCCTGCCCGTGCTCGGCATCGAGACGTCGTGCGACGAGACGGCCGCGGCCGTGGTCGTCGGAGGCCGCCGGGTCCGCTCGTCGGTCGTGTCCAGCCAGGTCGACATCCACGCCCGCTACGGCGGCGTGGTGCCCGAGGTGGCCAGCCGGGCCCACGTCGAGCTGCTCACGCCGGTCATCGCCCAGTCGCTGGTCGAGGCCGGGCTGGCCGACCGCGAGGTCGGGGCCGTGGCCGCGACCTACGGCCCCGGGCTGGTCGGCGCCCTGCTGGTCGGGGTGGCGACGGCCAAGGCCCTGGCCCTGGTCTGGGACGTCCCGTTCGTGGCCGTCAACCACCTCGAGGCCCACCTCCATGCCGCCCTGCTCGACGATCCCGACGTCGAGCTGCCGGTCGTCGTCCTGCTCGTCTCCGGCGGCCACACCCTGCTGGTGGCCATGGACGCCCCCGGCTCCTACGAGGTCCTCGGGGGCACGCTCGACGACGCCGCCGGCGAGGCGTTCGACAAGGTCGCCCGCTACCTCGGCCTGGCCTACCCGGGCGGGCCCGCCATCGATGCCGCCGCCACCGAGGGCGACCCCGAGGCCATCGCCTTCCCGCGGGCCATGATCGACGAGGGCCTCGACCTGTCGTTCTCGGGCCTCAAGACGGCCGTGATCAACCACGTCCGCCGCCACCCCGACGTGGCCACCGTCGACGTGGCCGCCTCGTTCCAGGCCGCCGTGGTCGACGTGCTGATGGTCAAGGCGCTGCGGGCGGCCGAGCAGACCGGCGCCAAGGGGCTGTGCCTCGGCGGGGGCGTGGCCGCCAACTCGCTCCTGCGGGCCGAGGCCGTCCGCCGGGGCGAGGCCGCCGGGCTGCGGGTCTCGCTCCCGTCGCCGGCCATGTGCACCGACAACGCCGCCATGGTCGCCGCCGCCGGCTGGCATCGTCTCGTCACCGACGGCCCGAGCCCCCTCGACACCGGAGCCGTCCCCGGCCTCTCGCTCTAGCGCCGGTCGCCCGACTCGGCTCGCCCGCTCGGTTGCGGGTGGCGCCGACCGGAGAGTGGTGGGGCATGGACGACACCACCGCACCCGATCCCATCGAGCCCATCGAGGCGACCGATGAGGCCGAGCCCGACGGCCTGCTCGACCGCATGCGGGGCACCGGCGTCGGCGTGGAGGACCCCACCATCGTGGGCGATGCCGGGCCCACCGACGTGGCCCCGGGCGAGGACCCCGATGGTGGCGCCCTCCTCCACGAGGGCGACGACCCCGGCGAGGTCTGACCGGCCAGGGCCAGGACCAGGGCTACGGCGCCTCGACGGCGGACACGACGCGGCGGTGGTCGTGGGTCTCGCCCCGGAAGGTGCCGGCACAGGTGACGAGCGTCAGGTGGGCGAGCCCGTCGGCCGACGGCTCCGGCCACTGGCCCGCCACCGGTCCGGCGCCGTAGATGCGGGTCATGACCTCGGGCCGGGCGGCCTCCTCGAGGGTGTACTCGGCCGACTCGGCGACCACGTAGCGGGTGCCGACGCCGGTGCGCAGGTCCTCGACGATGATCGGGTCGCCCGGGGCCAGCTCGTCGAGACGGGCGAACACGCCCGGGCCGCCGCGGCTGCCGACGTGACCGGCGATCAGGGCGGTGCTGGCGGCGCCGGGGACGGCGCTCCCGCGGTACCAGAACGCCTGGCCCCAGACGGGATCGTCGAGCCCGCCCTGCGGGGCGTCCATGACGTCGCCGTCGGTGAGGCCGACGCCGAGGACCGCGGCCTCGATCCCGAGCGACGGGAGGTGGAGCGAGATCGGCACCGGGACCGGACCGGCCCGCAGGTCGAGGGCGCCGTCGACGAGCGGGAGCGGCTCGGCGGCCGCGGTGACCTGCTCGGGGGGGACCGCTCGGGCGGCCGGCAACGTCGTCGGTGGCGTGACCACGGCCGGCGGGCCGGGATCACGGGGGGGTTCCGGCTCGGCCAGGGTGAACCCGGTCAAGACGAGGGCGGAGGTGAAGGCGAGCCTCCTCCCGACGCGGGAGGAGGCTCGTCGAGCCAAGAGGGTCACGGGACCGCTCAGCGGGCGGTGTTCGAGAGGACCTTGGTGCGGCCCATCAGCGCCAGGCCGACGCAGCCGGCGGCCCCGAACATGGCGGTGAGGCCCAGGCCTCGTTCCGCGGGGAGCTCGAGGGGCGCCGGGGCCCCGCCGGTCCGGGGCGGTCCGGAGACACCCGGCACGCCGGGGCTGTCGGGGACACCGGGGCTCCCGGGGCCCCGCGGGGTGTCGGGGCCGTTGGGGATCGTCGGGCTCCCGGGGATGGTGGGGCTGCCGGGGATCGTGGGGCTGCCGGGGATGGTGGGGCTGCCGGGGATGGTGGGGCGGCCGGGAACGTTCGGGCCGTTGGGCAGGGTCGGGGTCCCGGGCACCTGGGGCACGGTGGCGCCGTCGGTCGTGGGCGTGGCGTCGTCCGTGGTCGGGACGGCGGAGGTGGCGGCCTCGGTCGTCGTGGTGCTGGTCGTGGTGGTCTCGTCCTCGGTGCAGGCCGACGACGTGAACGTGTTGTCGTCGAGCGTGACCGCCGCCGTCTGGGCCAGGGCCCGGCCGTGGACGGTGGCGCCCGAGGTCACCGAGATCGAGGCCAGGGCCATGATCGTGCCCTGGAACGTCGAGTTGACGCCGACCGTGGCCGAGCTGCCGATCTGCCAGAAGATGTTGCAGGCGTCGGCGCCGTTGATCAGCGCCATGGTGCTGCCCGTGGCCGTGGTGAGCTCGGCGGCCTGGATGATGAACACCGGGTCGGTGAGGCCCTGGCCGTCGAAGACGACGTTGCCACTGTTGAGCAGGGCGCCTCCACCCGGACCGGCGGTGACGCCGGGGATGATCGTGAGATCGGCCAGCTGAGCTGTGATGTCGTTGTCGACCGGGCGGACCGCGGCGTTGGTGTAGGCGGTGGCCAGGGCGGCCTGGGCCGAGGCGGCCTCGGCCGTGGTCTCGTAGGTGGTCCAGGGAGCGAGCACCAGGCCGGGCGGGAACCCGGTGATGTCGGGCCCCGGGGCGAGCCCGAGGTCGCCGTCGAGCGTGGTCCCGTTGGTGTTGGTGACCGTGGAGGCGCCGAGGACGGCGAAGCTGGAGGCGGTGCCGAGGGGGACGGTCGGGACGACGGCGGCCCCGGCCGTGCCGGCGGGGGCCAGCAGGGCGATCAGGGCGGCGATGAAGGCCAGGGCGGTGGCCCGGGCCCGCCAACGTCGCCGCGAGAGGCCGCCGGCGATGACGCCGACGATGAGGATTGTGCCGACGATGAGCATCGCGGCCTTCCTGCCCGAAGCTCAGGACACCGGGACGGCGTCGCCGGTCCGGTAACGATCTCTCCATCGGTCGAACAATCGTTCGAACAAGGGTTGCGTGGAGAAACCTTTGGGTGAACCGTCAGGCCGACGCGCGGACGACGACGAACTTCGGGTCGCTGGCCACGACCTCGACCGCACCCTTGCCGAAGAGGCGGGTGAGCTTGGCGTGGTAGGCGAGGTGCTGGTTGCCGACGACCAGGAGCTCGCCGCCGGGCGCCAGCACCCGCTGGGCCTCGGAGAACATCTGCCAGGCGGTGGCGTCGCCCACCGAGTGGTCGCGGTGGAACGGTGGGTTGACCACCACGAGATCGGGGGCGATCGGCTCGCCGTCGGCCAGGTCGAGCAGGGCGTCGCCGACGGTGAAGCGGGCGTCGCGCTCGGGCCCGAGGGCGAGGCGGAAGGTGGCCTTGGCCGACGCCACGGCGAGGGGGGAGTCGTCGACGAAGGTGACGTGCAGGCCGGGGTCGCGCCGAGCCAGCACGGTGCCGACGACGCCCGTGCCGCACCCGAGGTCGACGGCCGAGACGTGGGCGCCGGGCTCGGGCAGGTTGGCCAGCAGCAGGGCCGTGCCCGGGTCGAGGCGGTGCGACGAGAACACGCCGGCGTGGGCGACGACCGTCAGCGGCTCGCCCCCGGGCGGGGTGACCAC
>DASYLG010000303.1:0-6242 GCA_036009685.1 Iamia sp.
GCGGCGCCGAGGGAATGCCGTGCTGCTCCTGGATGTGCTGGGCCCACTGGGCCACCTCGAGGGCGGATCCGGGGCGCTTCTCGGGGTCCTTGTCCATCAGGGTGTGGATCAGGAGGGCGAGGTCGTCGGGGACGTCGAAGCCGTCGAACGGCGGCGGGTCCTCGGTGTTGACCCGGTACATGATGGCCACGACCGACTCGTCGGCCTCCTTGACGAACGGCGTCTTGCCGGTGGTCACGGCGCAGAGCATGGCGCCGAGGGCGTAGATGTCGCTGGCGCTCGACGCCCGCGCCCCCCGCAGGACCTCGGGGGCGGTGTAGGCGACGGTGCCGGTGATGACGCCGGTGGCGGTGCGCTGGGTGTCGCCGAAGCGGGCGATCCCGAAGTCGGCCAGCTTGTAGTCGCCGATGCGGGAGGTGAGGACGTTGGCCGGCTTGATGTCCCGATGGAGGATGCCGGCCTGGTGGGCGGCGCCGAGGGCGTCGCACATCTGGACCGTGACCCGCAGCACCTCCTCCCACGGCGCCGGGCCGTGGTCGGCCAGCTTGGCCTGGAGCGAGCCCTGCGGCAGGTTCTCCATGGCGAGGAAGGGCAGGCCCTCCTCGGTCTGGCCGGCGTCGTACACGGTGACCACGTGGGGGTGCCACGACAGCGAGCCGATGGCCTGGCACTCGGCCTCGAACCGGCGCTTGGCGTCCTCGTCGGACGGGTCGACGTTGGTCAGCACCTTGAGGGCGACCGTGCGCCGGAGCTTGGGCTGGTTGGCCCGGTACACGACCGCGAACCCACCCCGCCCCAGCTCGCGCTCGACCTCGTACCCGGGGATCGCCACGCCTCCCTTGGAGAGGCTCGGTCCGTCACTCATCTCGTGACCCTTCCATCAGTCCGGGGCGATGCTACGTGGCGACCCGCCCGGGGCCGAGACCTCACCCGCCGGTCGGGTCCCCCACCCCGCCCCCCAGCTCAACCACCAGACCCACGGGCGACCGGCGGTCAGGAGGTGCTGGACCACGAGGTGCCTGGCACCTCGTGGTCCGCAGGGCTACAGACCGGCCTTGCTGCGGAGGAGCTGGGTGACGGCCTTGCCGTCGGCCTGGCCCTTGCTGGCCCGCATGACCTGGCCGACGAAGAAGCCGGTGAGCTTGCCCTGGACCTTGGCGTCGCCGGTGCGGAACTCCTCCCACTCGGCGCCGTGGCCGGCGATGACCTCGTCGACCATGGCCTCGAGGGCGCCGGTGTCCATGGCCTCGAAGCCCTTGGCCGCGGCGATCTCCTCGGGCGGGGCGTCGGACGTGAGCATCTCGGCCAGCACGGCCTTGGCCTGGGTGGCGGTGAGGGCACCGGAGGTCTCCAGCCCGATCAGCGCGGCCAGCCGGGCCGGCGAGACCGAGGCACCACCGTCGACCGACAGGTTCTGGCTGATGTGGACCAGCACCCGCGCCGGATCGGCCCCGGCCTCGACGGCACCGTGGGCCTGGGCGTCCTGGCCCCGCTCGACGATCAGGGCGACCGTCTCGTCGGGGAGCGTCACCCCGGTGGCGGTGGCCAGCGTCTCGCGCCGGCGGGCCGGCATGGGCGGCAGGTCGCGGCGGATCCGCTCGATCCACTCGGGGCTGGGGTCGACCGGCAGGAGGTCGGGCTCGGGGAAGTACCGGTAGTCGTCGGCCTCCTCCTTCGACCGCATCTTCGACGTGCGGCCCGACTCCTCGTTCCAGTGCCGGGTCTGCTGCTCGACCGTGCCGCCCTCGGACAGGAGCTGGGCCTGACGGTTGGCCTCGTACTCGATGGCCCGGCCGAGGCTCCGGATCGAGTTGAGGTTCTTGATCTCGCAGCGCGTGCCCAGGGCGTCGGAGCCGACGGGACGGACCGAGACGTTGGCGTCGACGCGGAGCGAGCCCTCCTCCATCTTCCCGTCGCTCACGCCGGCGGCGACGAGGATGCCCCGCAGCTCGGACACGTACTGGCGGGCCTGCTCGGGCGTGCGGACGTGGGGCCGCGACACGATCTCCAGCAGGGGGACGCCGGCCCGGTTGTAGTCGACGAGCGAGTACTCGGCGCCGGTGATGCGGCCGTCCCCACCGACGTGGGTGGACTTGCCGGTGTCCTCCTCGAGGTGGGCCCGTTCGAGCCCGACGACGTGGCCGCCGGGGAGCTCCACGGTGCCCTCGCTCACGATCGGGAGGTCGTACTGCGAGATCTGGAAGTCCTTCGGCATGTCCGGGTAGAAGTAGTTCTTCCGGCTGAAGACCGACCGGCGGACGTCGCCACCGGTCGCCAGGCCGAAGCGGATGGCCAGCTCGATGGCCCGCTCGTTGAGCACCGGCAGCGTGCCCGGGAGGCCGAGCGTCACCGGGTCGATGTTGGTGTTGGGGGCGTCGCCGAAGTTGTTCGGGGCGCTCGAGAACATCTTCGTCTCGGTCGCCAGCTCGGCGTGGACCTCGAGCCCGCACACCAGCTCGTAGGTGGTGCCGCCGGCCTCGACCGTGAAGATCTCGTCGCTGTCGATGGTGGTGAAGATCGCGGTCACGGCGCGGCTCCCTCGAGGACGGCGGCGGTGCGGAACAGGTCGACCTCGCCGAGGGCCGGCGCCATCACCTGCACGCCGACCGGGAGGTCGTCGGCGCCGGTGCCGAACGGTACCGAGATGGCCGGGTCGCCGGACAGGTTCGACGGGATGGTGCACACGTCGTTGAGGTACATGGTGAGCGGGTCGGCCGTCTTCTCGCCCAGCGGGAAGGCGGTGGTGGGCGAGGTCGGCGACAGCAGCACGTCGACATCGGCGTAGGCGGCGGCGAAGTCCCGGGCGATGAGCGTGCGCACCCGCTGGGCCTGGCCGTAGAAGGCGTCGTAGTAGCCGGCCGACAGGGCGTAGGTGCCGAGCATGATGCGCCGCTTGACCTCGGGCCCGAAGCCCTGGGTGCGGGTGGCGACCATCATCTCGTGGGTGGTGTCGGCGTCGACCCGCAGGCCGTAGCGGACGCCGTCGAAGCGGGCCAGGTTGCTCGACGCCTCGGCCGGGGCGATCAGGTAGTAGGCGGAGAGGCCGTAGATCACGGCGGGCACCGAGACCTCGGTGACCTTGGCCCCGGCCGCGGCCAGCGCCTCGGCAGCGGCCCGGACCTGGGCCGCGACCTCGGGGGCCACGCCCTCCATCTCCAGCATCTCGGTGACGACGCCGACCCGCAGGCCCTCGACCCCGTCGTCGAGGCGGGCGAGGTAGTCGGGCTGGGCCTCCGGGGCGGAGGTGGCGTCCATGGGGTCGTGGCCGCCGATGACCTGGAGGGCCAGGGCGGCGTCGGCCACGGTGCGGCTGAAGGGCCCGATCTGGTCCAGGCTGGAGGCAAAGGCGATCAGCCCGTAGCGGCTGACCCGGCCGTAGGTGGGCTTGAGGCCGACGACGCCGCACAGGGCGGCCGGCTGGCGGATCGAGCCGCCGGTGTCGGACCCGAAGGCCAGCGGGGCGAACCCGGCGGCCACGGCGGCGGCGCTCCCGCCCGAGGACCCGCCGGGGACCCGGCTGTGGTCGAGGGGGTTCCGGGTGGGGCCGAAGGCCGAGTTCTCGGTGGAGCTGCCCATGGCGAACTCGTCGAGGTTGGTCTTGCCCACCATGACGGCTCCGGCGGCGGCCAGGCGCTGGACGACCGTGCCGTCGTAGGGCGGGACCCAGCCCTCGAGGATCTTCGAGGCACAGGTGGTGGGCACGCCCCGGGTGCACATGTTGTCCTTGAGGGCGACGGGCACCCCGGCCAGCGGGCCCGGGTCCCCGCCAGCGGCGACGGTGGCGTCGACGGCATCGGCGGCGGCGCGCGCCCCCTCGACGTCGACGTGGAGGAAGGCGTGGACGTCGCCGTCACCGGCCTCGATGGCGGCCAGGTGCTCGTCGAGCAGCTGGCGGGCCGACCACTCGCCGGCCCTCACACCAGCGGCGACCTCCCGGGCCGAGATGAACGAGTTCACGGGGCCTCGCCCAGGATCGGCGGGACGCGGAAGCGGCCGTCCTCGACGGCGGGGGCGACGGCCAGGACCTCGTCGGGGTCGAGCGTCGGCCCGACCACATCGGGTCGGAAGACGTTGACGAGCGGCAGCGGATGGGCGGTGGGGGGCACGCCCGCCAGGTCGAGCGCCTCCACGTCCTCGGCGTGCTCCAGCACCGCCGCCAGCTGGCCGGTGAAGGTCCCCAGCTCGTCGTCGCTCAGCTCGAGACGGGCGAGACGGGCCACGTGGGCCACGTCGTCGCGGGTGATCCGGTCAGCCATCGCATTGAGAGTACGGCGTCGGCGTCAGCCGACCCCCACAGGGTGGCAGGGGGGGTCGGAGGACGTGGTAGGCGGGGACCACCGGGCGACCCGAAGGGGATCGCCCGGCGGGCCCGTTCAGCCGGCGAACTGGGCCGGGGCGACGACCGGGGTGGCCGGCGGGGCGGCCGCCGGCGGGGGCGGCGGGGCCAGGGCCCGGACGACGACCTGGACGTCGACGTAGCCGAAGCAGATCTCGTCGGGGAAGGCCCGGAGCTGACGGCGCCCGAGGGCCCGCTCCGCCGCGGTGGCCGCGGGCTCGCCCTCGACGACGAGGAAGTCGCCCTGGTCGAAGCAGACGCGGATGTCGAAGCCGTAGGTGCCGGCGGTGGTGGCCGCCCCGCTCCACTCGTCGTCGACGTAGGTCAGGCCGGGAGGCAAGGTGCCGTTGGCGACCGGGGTGTCATAGCCGTCGGGGGCGACCCGCAGGGCCCGGAGCCGGGCGAAGTCCGCCGAGACCTCCACGGGATCGCTGGTCGTGGTCTCGGGGACCTGCGTGCTGGTGGGCTCGCCGCCGGGCTCCTCCTCGACGTCCTCGAAGAAGCCGATGGGCACGGGGCGCTCGCCCACGTCGATGGTCTGGCGGTCGGTGCCGCCGGGCGGCGTGCCGAGGTCGTCGTGGCAGCTGGCGATGAGCTCGATCTCCTCGGTGACCTCGACGGTGTAGGTGTCGTCGGGATCGGCGACGTAGCCCAGCCCCGGCTCGATGGTGACGGTCAGGTCGCCGGTCTCGAGATGGTCGACCTCGAAGGTGGCCTCGCCCCAGGCCTCGTCCTCGGCGACGGGGATCTCGGTGGGCGGATCGACCAGGTCGTCGGCCAGGCTGCCGCTGAACGAGATGGCGACGGACACGTCGGCCCCGACCTCGTCGTCCAGCTCGATGTAGACGCCGCCGAAGAGCTGCTCCTCGACGTGGACCACGTCGGTGCAGTCCTCGTAGCCGTAGATCGCCGGCCCGAAGGCGTCGACGTAGGTGACCTCCGGTCCCAGCGGATCCGGCGGATCCGGCACCTGGCCCGGAGCGGGTCCCCCGCCTCCGAACACGACCGCCGCGGCCACGATCCCGGACCCGACCAACGCGCGACTCCGCCGCGCCCTCCCGCTCTTGTTCATCGACCGAGCATGGCACACGCCCCCTCCGGCACCGGAGCCGGCCACCTCGCCGGCCCGGGCGGCCGGACGCGGTCAGCCGGTGAGCTGGACGGCGGCGACGACGGGCGTGGCCGCCGGCGCGATCGGCGACGGCGGGGTCGACGGACCGGGACCCGTCGGCCCCTCGACCACGATCCGGACGTCGGCGGTGCCCCCGCACAGGACGGCCGGCACGTCGCCGATGCCCCCGAGCATGCCGTGGCAGAGGATGACCTGGAAGGCGTACGGGCCCGGGGTGGTGGCGGTGCCGACCCAGCGCGCGTCCTCGAGGATGAGGCCGGGCGGCAGGGTGCCCCTCACGCGGAGCTCGTCCTCGTCGTCGTACAGGGTCACCCCCAACCCGCCGGGCTGCTCGCCCACCCCGATCCTCTGGTCGGCGGCGCCCCACATCAGCGGGAGCGGAGCGGTGCAGTCCATGAGGGTCTCGACCTCGTCGGTGAGCGTGAACGAGCCCGACGACGGCTCGCCGAGGACGTACCCGGCCCCCGGCTCGAGCGTCACGGTGAGCGTCCCGAGGGACCCGCTCACCGTGTCGAGCTGGATCGAGCTGTAGGTGCCCTGCGGCGGTGTCGAGTGCGAGGCGACGGGGGCCTCCAGGTCGTCGGCCAGGCTCCCCGAGTAGCCCACGCCCACCTCGACGGGTTCCGGATCGGTGACGCCGGTGTCGTCCCGCTCCACCGTCGTGTAGCCCCCCCACGTGTGGGCGATGTGGCGGACCCCGTCGCAGTCGATCCACGCATCGCGGAACGGCGCGAACGGTCCGTCGATGGTGATCACCGGCAGGGCCGGCCCCGG
>DASYLG010000304.1:0-5358 GCA_036009685.1 Iamia sp.
TTCTCGGACGAGGTGCTGGCCCACCTCGACGCCGTCGTCGCCGAAGCCCACTTCGGGGGGCACGACGACGGCCACCTCGACGGCGTCGACCTCCTGGTGCGCAACCCGGCCGTCCGCTTCGGGCATCCGCTGCTGGCCGCCGCCCGGGAGCGCGGCATCCCCGTCGAGATGGAGATGACGCTGTTCTTCCGGTGGTGGCCGGGGCGGATCGTCGGCGTGACCGGCACCAAGGGGAAGTCGACCACCACCACGCTGGCCGACGCCGTCCTGGCCGCGTCACGACCCACGTTGAAGGCCGGGAACCTCCGGGTCAGTGCCATCAGGGCGCTGCTGCCCGGGGCCTCGGACCCGGACACGGTGGCGATCATCGAGCTGTCGTCGTTCCAGCTCGAGGGCCTGGGCGAGCACCGCCGGTCGCCCGAGGTGGCGATCGTGACCAACCTCGACGAGGACCACCTCGACGTCTACCCGACGATCGAGGACTACTGGGCGGCCAAGGCCTCGATCTGGCTCCACCAAGACCCCGACGACTGGCTGATCCTCCCGGCCGACGACGCCGCCACCGTCGGCTACGTCGACACCTCGCTCGCCGCCGCCGGCCACGCGGGCGCCCGCCGGCTGCTGTTCGCCGACCGCCGGCTCGACGACGGGGTCGACGGGGCGTGGACCGAGGACGGGCGGCTGCGGGCCCGGTTCGGGGGCGCGGAGCACGACGTGGTCGGCGTCGACGAGCTGCAGCTGCGCTCGGACATCGCCGTGCTCGACCTGTGCGCCGCCGTCTGCGCCGGGCTGGCCGAGGGGTCGTCGATCGAGGGCGTGCGGGCCGGCTGTCTCGCCGCCCGCGAGGTCGAGGACCGGCGCGAGATCGTCGTCGAGGCCGGCGGCATCACCTTCGTCAACGACACCACGGCCACCGCGCCCCGGGCGGCCACCGCCACGGTGCGGTCGTTCGCCCACGAGCGCCTGGCCGTGATCTGCGGCGGGAAGGCCAAGCGCTCGGCGTTCGAGGCCTTCGCCGACGAGCTGGCGGCCAGCGCCGACCACATCGTGCTCCTCCGCCACGAGCGCTACGACGCCTCCGACGAGATCGACGCCCTGCTGCGGGCGCGGGGGGCGTCCGACCGGGTGGCCTCGGCGTCGTCGCTGGCCGACGCGGTCGACGCCGCCGTCGCGCGGCTGGGGACCGAGGGGGGCGTGGTCCTGCTGTCGCCGGCGGCGGCCAGCTTCGGCCTGTTCACCAACGAGTTCGACCGGGGCGCCCAGTTCCGGGCCTACGTCACCGAGCGCTGGGGCTGAACGTCAGCCGCCGAGCCACTCGGCCAGGTCGCCGAGGGAGGCGAGGACCGGGAAGGCGTCGTCGTCGCCCTCCTCGACCACCTCGTGGCTCCAGGTGATGGCGTAGGGGACGTGGACGGCGTGGCCGCCCAGCTCCAGCACCGGGAGGATGTCGGAGCGCACCGAGTTGCCGGCCATGAGGAACCGCTCGGGGGTGACCTCCATGCGGTCGAGGATGCCCTTGTAGGTGGCCGGGTCCTTCTCGGAGACGATCTCGATGCGCTCGAAGCGGTCGGCCAGGCCCGAGCGGGCGATCTTCGTCTCCTGGTGGATGAGGTCGCCCTTGGTGATGAGGACGAGTCGGTGGCCCTGGGCCAGGGCGTCGACCGCCTCGGCCACGCCGTCGAGCAGCTCGACCGGGTGGGCCAGCATCTGCTTGCCCAGCCGGAGCAGCTCGGCGATGGCGGAGATCGACACCTCGCCCCGGCTCACCTCGATGGCCGTCTCGACCATCGAGAGGGTGAAGCCCTTGATGCCGTAGCCGAACAGCTCGAGGTTGGCCCGCTCGGTGGCGTCGTGGAGGGCGAGCACGTCCTCGCCCTCCGGTGTCCATGGGGCCAGGATCT
This sequence comes from Iamia sp., assembly GCA_036009685.1. Lineage (GTDB taxonomy): Bacteria > Actinomycetota > Acidimicrobiia > Acidimicrobiales > Iamiaceae > Iamia. Next base: position 1,902 of record DASYLG010000304.1, read on the forward strand.
GCACGAACGTCGCCTGCGCATCGGCGAAGTAGGTCTCGTTGTGCCACAGGGTGTCGTCGGCATCGATGCCGACCACGTCGATCCCCTGCGGGGCTGGCGAGGTCAGCCCGCGGCCTTGGAGAGGAAGCGCTCGCGCTCGACGACGACCCGGGTGACCCGGCCGGCGGCGACCAGGCCGCAGCGGTCGCTCACCGAGACGGTGAAGGTGAGTCGGCGGCCCTCGATCTTCTCCAGCGTGGCGTCGGCGGTGACGGCCCCGCCGACGGCGGTGGGGGCGAGGTGGTCGATCTGGACCCGCATGCCCACCGAGGTCTGCGTGGCGGCCAGGGCCGACCCGAGGGCGGCGATCGAGGCCTGCTCGACGAGGGCGACGACCCGGGGGGTGCCGAGCACGGGCACGTCGCCGGAGCCGAAGGCCTCGGCCGTGTCGTCGGCGACCACGTCGAGCGTGGCCGATCCCGTGAGGCCCGGGCGGATGGAGGGGGCGAGGGCCGGGCTGCTGGGCACGGCTGGGTACGCTACGCCTCCCCTCCCGCCCGTGGGCAAACCCCGCGTGCGGGCCGGTCAGGCGCCGTTCAGCGAACGAGTGGCCGGCGCGAGGCCAGCTGGCGGAGCAGGTGCCGGTGGGGTCGCCACGCCCAGGGCAGGCCGGGGTCGACGACGAGGTCGGTGTCGTCCGCCAGGGCCTCGACGACGGCCCACCCGGCGACGGTGGCGCTGGGGCGCGGCCCGACCGAGTGGTACTGGGCGAAGAGCGAGGTGAAGACGCCGACCGCGGCCTCGCCGTGCCGGCGCGCGGCGGGAAGGTCGAGGCGCACCGCGGTGCCACCGACGTCGCCCAACGATGGGCCGGGGTCCCTCGTCGGCACCACCAGCGCGGCATCGACCAGCCCGGCCACGGCCCGGACCGCGGCCCGCCGGCCCGGTGCACCGTCGTCGTCTCCCTCGCCCTCGGTCTCCTCGTCGTCGACCGCTCCGGCCGCGGCCACCGCGGCGAGGTCGGCCTCCAGTGCGCCACCGGCGCCGAGCGGGGGCGCCACGCCCAGCAGGGCATCGAGGACGTCGAGGTCGGGGTTCATGGCGACCACGGTCATGGGCTCGCCGTAGACGATGCCGGTCGCCGCCACCACGTCGGCGACGGCGTCGGACCCCGGGGACAGCGCGGCCGGGGTGCCGACGAGGGCCACCGCGGGGTGGTGGTCGCGCAGGTACAGGAAGGCGACGTCGAGGTCGGCGCGCCCCACGACCACGTCCCGCACGCGCCTCACGAGGGGGTCGTGCGGGGGGACGGGCAGGGGGGCGAGGTCCATGGTCCGCTCAGGCCCCGGGGTCGACCAGCGGGGCGAAGACGCCGAGCGGCGGCACCCCGACCCACCGGTCGGACACGTCCGGTGTCGAGGAGGTGGTCAGCTCGCTCCCGTCCGGGCGGGCTCGCCACGTGCGGAGGAGGCCGTCGGGTCGGGCCAGCCCCACGAGGTGGGGTCGGGGGCGGGGCGATCCGTCGTCGACGGCGGTCCCCGCCTCGGTCTGGAACAGCCCGGTGTCGAACCGGGCCCACTCCCAGCGATGGACGAGGCCCGGGGCGTAGGTGAGGCCGACGACGACCTGCTCGCCGAACACGAGGACCTCGACCCGGTCCGCCCGCCGACGGACGGCGGCGTACCCGGCGGCGACGTCCGCCAGGTCGCCGGCCGGCACGGGGTCGATCGGCCGGCGCTCCGCCGGGTCCCAGCCGCGGGCGAAGGTGACCTCGCCGTCGTCGTCGGTGTCGTCGGGGGCCGGGGGGGCGAGGACCGCCGCCGGGGCCGACGCCACCGGGCCGGGGTTGCGGAACTCGGCCCCGGCGGCGAGGGCGGCGGCGTCGACCGGACGACCGGTGAGCAGCGCGGTGGCGGCGTCCGGGCCGATCCGGGTGTCGGCCTCGGAGGCGTGGTCGAGCCGCAGGACGCGCCCGGTCGAGCGCACCCAGCCGAGCACCTCGGAGACGGGCCGCAGGTCCACGGGGGGGCGCCACGGGTGGCCCCAGAGCGCCAGCCAGGTCCCGGTGAAGGCGGTCAGGTGCAGGTCGTCGTCCGGCCCGGTCATCAGGGGGTGGCGGCCGTCGTCGGAGGTCGGTACGAGGACCTCCTCGTCGGCGGCGACGGCCCGGGCGAGGGCGTCGGCGGCCCCGTCGTCGCCCCGGCCGGCCGCCTCGAGGGCGCCGGCCAGGACCGGCGCACGCGGGGGGCTGAGGAGGGTCACGGGCCGACCGGGAGATCGGGGCCGACCCAGGGCAGCTCGGGCAGGCCCGGCCACAGCCGGGTCGAGAGGGTCGGGTCGAGATAGGCGTCGTAGGCGCCGAAGGCCGGCGGGTCGACGGCGACGGCGTCCCGATCGATCGAGCGCTCCTCGAGCACCTGGCTCCCGGAGTCGGTCATGCGGACCCACACGGCGGGATCGACGGTCAGCTTCAGGTACTCGTAGGCCAGCTGGTCGCGGGGGACCTGGCGCTTGTTGCCGGCCCGGCGGTCGACCTGGGCGATGCGGTACGGCCCCCCGGGCTCGTCCTGGCGCCACACGTGGACGAGGTCGGACCGGGCCGGGTCGTGACGGTGGAAGGCCACCGTGATCCCGTGCTCGTTGACGGTGAGCCCGACCACGGGGAGCTCGAGACCGTCCGGCGCGGCGGTGAGCACCACCCCGTAGGCCTCGCCGGCGTCGTGGCGGGCGCGGGCCTCGTCCTCGGTCAGCGGGTCGATCGGGGCGCGGGTGCGGGGGTTCCAGGCCTGCGCGCCGAAGCCGACGATGCGGAAGGGCGACGCAGCGGGCGGGGGCGCGGTGGTCATGGGGTCCTCAGGGGCCGACGAGCACGATGCCGTCAGTATCCCGGATCGTGATGTTGAGCTCGTCCGCCCGGTCGATCACCGCTTGGGGGAGGGGCCCGTGCTGGGGTGGGACCTCGAGGATCAGGTCGGAGTCGGCGGCGAGGGTGTCGGGGAGCGTGTCGGGGTCGATGCCGGCCTGCTCGGCCTTGCGCCTGACCGTCGGGGTGATCTTCACCGGTGTGCCGGCCGGGTACTTGGTGGCCAGCTCGTCCAGGTAGTCGGCGGCCTGGCGGGGCGACAGATCGGCGAGCTGGGTGTACTTGCGGGAGATGATCTCGCCCTCGATGGGATCCCACGCGTCGACTCGGGGGCCGTGGGCGCCGTGGGGTCCGAGCTCCACCTCGGACAGCTGGGTGCCGAGGCCGCGGCGCTGGGCGTTGAAGGCGTTGCCGGAGAGCAGGTCGACGATGTTCTGGGCGGCGCGCTCGGAGAGCCCGCCGTTCACCAGGTTGCGGCGCATGGCGGCGCTGGCCCGGGCGATGTCGCCGTCGAACTCACCGAGCAGCCGGTTGAACCCGCGGATACGGGTGCCCATGCCGCCGCCGGGGATGTCCAGGTGGCGCAGGGCCTTGAGGGCTCGGACGTAGTCACCC
>DASYLG010000305.1:0-4410 GCA_036009685.1 Iamia sp.
CCCCTGACCGAGGACGATCGAGGACGGAGGACACCGGCCCGGCGCAGCCGCTGGGGGGTGCGGGGGTCTCCCCCCGCAGAGGAGCCGTGTCGGCGAGGAACGAGTCCGTCCGGCTCCGGGAGGACCCTCAGCGGCGAGCGAAGCGAGCCACGATCAGTTCGAGGAAGAAACGAGCGCAGCGAGGCTTCTGACGAGAGGACCTACTCGATCCCGTGCTCGAGGGCGTAGCGGATGAGCTCCTGCTTGCGGCTGAGGTGGAGCTTGCCGAGGATGTTGCGGACGTGGTTCTCGACCGTCTTCTCGGCGATGTAGAGCTCTTCGCCGATCTGGCGGTAGGTGTGGCCCTTGGCGACGTGCTGGAGCACCTCGCGCTCGCGCTCGGAGAGGGCCTGGCCCCCGCCGCCGGTCTTGCTCATGCGCCGGAACTCGCCCAGCACGAGGGCGGCCAGGCTGGGGGAGAAGACCGGCTCGCCCTGGGCCGCCTTCCACAGGGCGGTGCGGAGTTCGTCGGAGGGGGTCGACTTCACGAGGTAGCCGACGGCGCCGGCGGCCACGGCGTCGAGCAGGTCGCGCTCGGCCTCGCTGACGGTCAGCATCACGATGCGGGTGGACTCGCCGCAGGTCCGGGCCACCTTGATCCCACCGCCGGCGGGCATGTTGAGGTCGCACACGACCAGGTCGGGCTGCACCCGGCCGATGACCTCGATGGCCTCGTCGGCATCGGCCGCCTCGCCCACCACGTGGAAGGACTCGCCCAGGTCGGCCCGCAGGCCGGAGCGCCAGATCTGGTGGTCGTCGGCGACGACGACCCGCACGGCGTCGAGCTTCGACATGCCGCCATCCTGGCACGGGGAGGTCGATCGTCCGGGGCGGTGGGTACGGTGCGCCGGTGAAGATCGAGGTCGTCGTCAACTGCGGTGCGGGCTCGGTCGACGGCGAGGCCGCCGAGGCCGAGCGCACCCGGGTGGCCGAGGCCTTCGCCCCGCTTGGGCTCGAGCCGCGCACCGCGGTCGTGGTCGGAGCGGCCCTGGGCTCGGCCGTGAAGGCGGCCGCCGAGCGGGGCGCCGAGGTGGTCGCGGTGGCGGGTGGCGACGGCTCGCTCGGCACCGCCGCCGATGCCCTGCTCGACACCGACGTCGCCCTCGGCATCCTCCCGCTGGGCACGTTCAACCACTTCGCCAAGGACCTCGGCGTGCCCATCGACCTGGCCGAGGCGGCCCGGGTGGTGGTCGAGGGTCGCACCCAGCCCGTCGACGTGGGCCAGGTCAACGGGCGCACGTTCGTGAACAACTCCTCGATCGGGCTGTACCCCGTGATGGTCGACCTGCGCGACGACATCCGCACCAGCCGCGGCTGGGGGAAGATCCGGTCGGTGCCGCTGGCGTCGTGGCGGGTGCTGCGACGGTTCCCCACCCGGCGCCTGGACATCCAGGTCGACGGTCAGCGCTGGCACCGGCGGACGCCGTTCGTGTTCGTCGGCAACAACGACTACGAGGTCGGGCCCCGGGGCATCGGCGCTCGCACCGAGGTCGCCCGAGGCGTCCTGTGCTGCTACGTGGCCCAGACGGAGACCCGGCTGGGCTTCGTCCGGCTCGCCCTCGGTGCCGTGCTGCGGGGGGCGACGGGCACGCCCACCCTCGAGTCGGCGTGCGCACCGGAGATCACCATCGACGCCCACGGCCACCGGATCCTGGTGGCCATCGACGGCGAGGTCGACACCCTGCGGGCTCCCCTGCGGTACCGGTCCCGGTCCGGCGCCCTGCAGGTCCGGGTGCCCGCCGACGCCGACCCCCCGACCGGCCCGCCGGAGGCCCCCGATGCCGAGCTCGGTGTCGACGAGGCCGCCGAGGCCTGACCCGGCCGATCGGTTCTGATCAGCCGGCGTCGCGTGGGCGCGACCGGGGATGATCAGAACGGGGCTGCGCTGGTCGCAGGCGGTGACAGGTTTGGGGGCGGGGCGGGGACGGTAACCACGGGTGGTCCCACGGCAGGAGGAGCCACCGCCATGGCCGCTACGTCGCCATCCCCCACGAACGCCGGATCGGTCCGTCCCGACGACGTCGACGTCGACCTCACCGCCGCCGGACCGCCCCCGGCCCCGCCGCCCGACGAGATCCGCCGGGTCGCCCCGGCCCCACCTCCGCGGGCCGCCGCGCCGCTCGCCGCCGTCCCCGACCTCCCCACGACGCCGACCGTCGCCCCCGCCTCCTCCAGCCGGACGCCGACCGCCGCCCCCGCCCCCGGCCCGACGCCGACCGGCTCCTCCGCCCCCGGCCGGGCGCCGGCCGCCGCGCCGACCGCGACGACCGCGCCGCTGGCCACGGGCGGGTCGCTGGCGGCTCGGCCGGACGGCCGGCTGCCCGAGTCGTCGCTGCCCGACCCGGCGGCGCTCGACCGGCTGTGGCAGCCCCAGTCGCTGATCCCCGAGCCCAAGGCCGTGCCCCGGACGGGCTGGCGCAAGGGCGTGTACAAGGTGTCGGCCGGCAAGGTGAACCCCGGCCCGTCGACGGCGGAGGCGACCCGCGACGAGCTGCGGGCCCAGGTCACCAAGCCGCTGGCGGCGCGCCGGGGCGAGCGGATCGCCGTGCTCTCCACCAAGGGCGGGGTGGGCAAGACCACCACCACCTTGATGCTGGGCCACACCCTGGCCGTCGAGCGGGGCGACCGGATCGTCGCCCTCGACGCCAACCCCGACTACGGCACGCTCGGCTACCGGGTCAGCCCCGACACCCCGCGCACCGTGCGGGACCTGCTCGACGCCCGTCAGGGCATCCACTCGTACCCCGACGTCCGGGCCTACACGACCCAGGCCCCGTCCCGGCTCGAGGTGCTGGCCGGTGACGCCGACCCCGCCGTGTCCGATGCCTACACCGCCCAGGACCACGCCGACTCCCTCGGCATCCTGGGCCAGCACTACAACGTCATCCTCACCGACTGCGGCACCGGCGTCCTCCACGACGCCATGCGGGCCGTGCTCCACATGGCCACCCAGCTGGTCATCGTCACCGGCCCCGCCGTCGACCAGGCTCGCCACGCCGACCACCTCCTGCGCTGGCTGCACAAGCACGGCGCCGACCACCTGGTGGGCTCGGCCGTCACCGTGGTCAACGCCGCCCGCAACGACCTGGCCGTCGACGTCGACGGGCTCGAGGCCCACTTCCAGCAGATCACCCGGGCCGTGGTCCGGATCCCCTACGACCCCGTCCTGGCCGCCGGTGGCATCGACGGCCTCGACCGTCTCGACCGCGCCACCCAGGACGCCTACCTCGCCCTCGCCGCCGCCGTCTGCGCCGGCTTCGGCCGGGATGCCTAGTCGCTCGCCCACTGGCGACCCGGGCGGGCGCCAGCGGACGAGCGACGGCTGAGCCTCTACGAAGCGCCGAAGCGCTGGCGGTACTCGGGGGACTGGATGAAGTTGGCGACCATGCCGGCGGTGACGAAGTTGCCGTTGGCGTCGGCCAGCTTGTCGAGCCAGAACTCGTAGCCGGCGGGCTCGGCGTTGCGCCGCAGGTAGCCGAAGTACTGGACCAGGACGAAGGCCCGGGACTTCTCGGCGGCGACGAAGGCGGCGTTCTGGGTGACGTTCCGCAGCGCCTGGGCCCGGGTGAGGGTGGCCCCGTTCAGACCGTTGAGCAGGGCGTTGCGCTGGCCCGTCGTGAACGTCACGCCGGTGTTGGCGATGAGGGCGTCGACGTACTGGGCGTTGGTCATGCCGCCGTAGGTGGCGACGAACTCGGGCCGGGCGACGTAGTGGTCGAAGTAGACCGGCTCGCCGTAGGTCCGGTAGATGGACGTGTCGACCACGTACTCGCCGTAGAGCGGGTTGCGGCCGTTGGCGGCCCGGCTGGTGCGGAACACGGCGGCGGCGGCGTTCTGGTACTCGGCCGAGAGGAAGAAGCTGCCGCTGGACTTGGCCCGCTCGGCGGCCCGGCAGGTGGTGTTGCCCCCGCAGGCGTCGATGCGGTTGACCCAGTAGGTCAGGCCGGCGGGCTCGGGCTGGCGGCCGAGGAAGTCGAGGTACTGCTGGCGGACGAAGAACGTCGTGGTGTCGATGGGATTGGCGGTCGGGGCCACGGCGTCGTTGTCGACGACGGTCAGGGTGGCGTGGTTCGGGGTGCCGATCGCGACCCCGGCCCCGGTCGGGTTGCTGATCGTGATGTCGGCGAGCTCCGGCCCCTCGACGGAGAGGTCGTTTACGGGCAGGACGTCGAAGGTCCGGCTCGTCTGGCCCTCCTCGAAGACGAGGAGCCCGGCGTTGGTCTCGTAGTCCGACTTCTGGCTGGCGTGGCCGACCTGCGACTGGTCCCACGTGGCGTAGCGGACCGTGGCCGGCTCGGAGACGTCGCCGTTGCGGGTGACGGTGACCTTGATGCGCGACGCCCCCTCGCCCACGGCGTAGTCGTCGGTGCT
>DASYLG010000306.1:0-3354 GCA_036009685.1 Iamia sp.
GGTGGCAGCTACTCCGACTTCGAGCTGCGCCGGGTCGACCTCAACGTGCGCCGGCGGAGCCTCCGGCTGGGGCGCCAGCTGGCCGAGCGGATGCTCGACGTGGCGGTGCCGGTCGTCGCCGCCGTGAACGGCCCGGCCGTCGGCCTCGGCTGCACCATGACGACGCTGTGCGACATCGTGTTCATGGCCGAAGGGGCGTTCCTCGCCGACACCCACGTGGCCGTCGCCCTGGTGGCCGGCGACGGTGGCGCCGTCACGTGGCCGGCCCACACGTCGCTGCTCCGCGCCAAGCAGTACCTGCTCACCGGTGACCGCCTGGGCGCGGCCGAAGCCCGGGAGATCGGGCTGGCCAACTTCGTCGTGCCCGGCGATGCCGTCCTCGACGAGGCGCTGGCGTTCGCCCACCGCCTGGCGGGTCAGCCGGCGCAGGCAGTCCAGGAGACCAAGGCGCTCCTCAACCAGCACCTGCGGGCCAACGCCGTGCGGGCGCTGCGCTTCGGCCTCGCCGCCGAGGGCCAGTCCCACGATCTGCCGGAGTACGCCGAGGCCGCCGAGCGGCTCCGACCCGAGGAGGGGTCCCCATGACCACGATCTTCCACGAGGGCGACGCCTCGCTCGGGGCGCTGGCCGGGGCGACGGTCGCCGTCGTCGGCTACGGCAACCAGGGTCGGCCGTGGGCGCTGAACCTGCGCGACTCGGGTCTCGACGTCACCGTGTGCGTGCGGGCCGACGAGACCCGCGAGCGGGCCGAGGCCGACGGCTTCGCGACCCATGACCTCAATGCCTCCTCGGAGGCCGACGTGGTCTGCCTGCTCGTCCCCGACGACGCCATCCCGTCGCTCCCGCTGACGCCGAAGCCCGACGCCCTGGTGATCGTGGCCAGCGGGTACACCCTGGCCTTCGACCGCCTCGACCCGGCGTGCGACGTCGGCCTCGTCGCCCCCCGCATGCTCGGCCCCGAGGTGCGGCGCTGCTACGAGGAGGGGGTCGGCTTCATCACCGGCGTCGGCATCCACCGCGACGCCACCGGGACGGCCCGGGCCCGGACGCTCGCCGTCGCCCTCGCCATCGGGGGGCTCCACCAGGGCGCCATCGAGATGACGCCCCGCCAGGAGGCGATCCTCGATCTCGCCGTCGAGCAGGCCCTGTCGCCGGCGCTGCGCCGGGTCTCGGAGGCGTTCGTGGCCGTGATGCTCGAGGAGGGCATCGCCCTGGAGGCGATCCTCACCGAGCTGGTGCTCTCGGGCGAGGTGGAGCGCACCTACCGGCTGCTCCGCCTCGAGGGCTACGCCGCCCAGATGGAGCACCACTCGCCGGTCAGCCAGTACGGCCAGCTGTCCCGGGGCCCGCACTTCGCCCACCTCGATCTGGCCGAGCCAATGCGCGAGGTCGTCGGGAACATCACCTCGGGCCGCTTCGCCGACGAGTGGGACGCCGAGCGCGACGCCGGCTTCCCCGCCTTCCACCGCCTCAAGGACGAAGCCGCCGGCCCCGCCATCGCCGAGTTCGAAGCCGACCTCAGAACCCGCCTCGGCGAACGCGCCATCGGCCACTAGCGACCCGGTGACGCCCCATGGCCCGTTCCGGCGGGGATGATCCAGCGGGCGGACAGGTCCGAGACCTCGGCAATCAGGTCGAAGTCCCGATCGTAGTGGAGCACCGTCGCGTCGTGGACGAGCGCAGTTGCCGCGACCAGCAGGTCGGGGATCGGCCGACGGTGCTGACCCTCGGTCGCGAGCCGGCGCTGGAGATCGAGAGCGGTGGTTGCCACCTCCGAGGACATTGGCAGCCAGGGCAGGCTCGCCAGACCGTCCCAGCGAACCGTGTAGTCGGCGGGGCTGCGAGCCGAGTACAGGAGCTCGAGCGCCACGATCTCCGTCATGTGGAGTGCCCCGTCAGCGGCCAAGGCCCTCAAGAGGCCGTCGGCCGCGTCGCTGTGTCGCTGCTGCTCGAAGGCCGACTTGTCGGCGATGTGGCGGGCTACTGCCATGCCCCGCGCATCACCCCGGGGTCGGCGAGGTCATCGTCGGCGATCCGCAGCTGCTCCAGGAACGCGAGGCGGCGAGGTCGTGCTGCGACCTCGGCGAGGGCGCGGTTCACCGTCTCGACCTTCGTCGACGTCCCGAGCTCGGCCGACGCCGCCGCCAGGGCTTCGTCGTCGATGTCCACCACGGTGCGAGCCATGGGTGCCTCCTAGGTGATATCAACCGTCGGCTTGGATGATATCGGTTCCCGCTAGAGGGGGAGGAGGCGCTTGAGGAGCTTGCCGGTGGGGAGGCGGGGGAGCTGGTCGACGAAGCGGACCTCCCGCGGGCACTTGAAGTGGCTGAGACGGGCGCGGCACCACTCGACCAGCTCGGGCTCGGTGGCGTGGGCGCCGTCGTGGAGCTGGACGAAGGCGGTGACCTGCTCGCCCATGTCGGGGTCGGGCGTGCCGACGACGGCGACGTCGGCCACCGCCGGGTGGGCGACGAGCACGTCCTCGGCCTCCCGGGGGTAGATGTTGACGCCGCCGCTGATGATCATGTGCGACGCCCGATCGGTGAGGTACAGGTAGCCCTCGTCGTCGACCCGCCCGATGTCGCCGAGCCAGCTCCAGCCCCGTGGGTCCCAGGCCGCGGCCGTCTTCTCCGGGTCGCGGTGGTACGCGAAGGTGCGGCTGGTCTCGAACCACACCTCGCCCTCCTCCCCCATCGGGAGCTCTTCGCGGTCGTCGCCGAGGATGTGGATGGCGCCGGTCATCGAGCGGCCGACCGACCCCGGGTGGGCCAGCCACTCCTCGGGCCCGATCGTGCAGAAGCCGGCCCCCTCGCTGCCGCTGTAGTACTCGTGCACGATCGGCCCCAGCCAGTCGATGCAGGCCCGCTTGACGTCGACCGGGCACGGCGCGGCGGCGTGCACCACCCGCTCCAGGCTGGAGAGGTCGAACCCGCGCCGCACCGACTCGGGCAGCTCGAGCAGGCGGATCATGTGGGTCGGAACCAGCTGCACGTGGGTGACCCGGTGGCGCTCGACGGCGGCCAGGAGCTCGACCGGGTCGAAGCGCTCCATCACCACGACGGTCCCACCGAGGCGGTGCGTGCCGGTCGTCCAGCCCGCCGGCGAGGCGTGGTAGAGCGGAGCCGGGCTGAGGTAGACGGTGTCCGCACTGAACCCGAACAGGCCCGTCAGCATCTGGGTGAGGAACGACGGCGCCCCCAGCACCGCCGGCGGCAGGGGCGGCAGGATGCCCTTGGGCCGACCGGTGGTGCCCGAGGAGTAGAACATCCAGCCGCCGTCGTGCTCGTCGGGCACGGCGTCCGCGGCGTCCGCGCCAGAGACATCCGAGAGCCCGGCGACCACCTCGGGGAGGGA
>DASYLG010000307.1:0-3013 GCA_036009685.1 Iamia sp.
CGGCGGGCCCGATGCGGCGGCCGACCTCGAGGCCGCCTTCGAGGTCGTCCCCCGCCGCGAGCGCGAGCGCGTGACGCGGGCCGTGTTCGACCGGCTCCCGCCCGACCAGCAGTGGTCCGTCCTCGAGCGGCTCTTCGACGACGACGAGCTCCGGGCCTTCCTCGGTGCCCGCCACGAGGCCCGGCGGGACGAGGTCGAGCGCCGGGGCACCGATCTGGCACGGGCTCGCGCCGCCCGGGCGGCGGGGCTGATCGACGTCCGTCTCCTGCCCGACGGCGTCGAGCTCACCCTGGGCCTGTTCCGGCCGGCCGACGTCCACGCCGCCGTGCGCCGGGGACGGGTGTCGTCGGTGTGCGCCCGCCAGCTCGTCGTCCGGACCACGGAGACCGACGAGGTGCACGTCCTGGAGGACGTGTTCAACCCCAAGCGCGGCTTCTTCGTGACCTCCGACTACGACGAGGCGGTGTGGGTGACCGAGCGGCTGGACAGCCACGCCCGGGTGCGTCTGGGCGCCCAGGCCCCGCCGGGCTCCGACGACGGCTTCGAGCCCGACCTCTACCCGGCGGGACGGCTCGACGTCGAGGTCGACGGTGTCGTCCGCCTCGGGCGCCTCCACCTGGGCTTCGTGCTGATGGGTGACGAGGACGTGTTCGCGGCGACTTCCTGACAGGACGGGCGTACGCTCCTCCGCGGGGCCGTGTGGCCCCGGGAAGGCGGCCCGTCATGGGTTCCATCGGCATCGTCATCGTCATCATCGGCGTCATCGCCGTCGTCTTCGTCCTGATGGGGCTGCGCAGCTTCCACTCGATCGGGCCCGGCGAGGTCGGGCTCGTGGCCAAGCGCATCGGCAGCCGGCAGGACGACGAGCAGCTCATCGCCCTCAACGGCGAGGCCGGCTACCAGGCCGACCTCCTGATGCCCGGCCTGCGGTTCAAGCTCTGGCCGATCTTCAAGATCGAGCGCTTCCCGTGGGTGCAGGTGCCGCCGGATCGCATCGGCCTCGTCATCGCCCAGGTCGGCCTGGCCCTGCCCACCGGCGCCAAGTCGGCCCTCTACCGGCCCGAGTTCGGCAGCTTCTCCGACGTCCGCAGCTTCCTGTCCGAGGGCGGCCAGCGGGGCGTGCAGCGCCCGGTCCTGCCCCCGGGCACCACCGCGCCGATCCACCCGATCGGCTTCGTCGTCATCACCAGCGACCGGGTCTTCGGCAAGGCGCTGTCGGACTCGACGCTCTCGGCCGTCGGCCAGGTCGACCCCAACGCCCTACGGGTCACCCACATCACGCCCCAGGGCGACACCGACATCGTCGGCGTGGTCACCACCCTCGAGGGTCCCGCCTCGGGCGACATCGCCAGCCGCATCGGCGGGTTCTCCGACGTCACCGAGATGGAGAGCGCCGGCGCCGGCTCGCCCATCCAGGTCATCCAGGCCGTGCTGCGCTCGAAGAACGGGATGCACGACAACTACCAGGACTACCAGTCGTTCCTGGAGAACGGCGGTTGCATCGGCCTCCAGCACGACCCCCTGCTCTACGGGTCGTACCTGCTCAACCCCTTCCTGGTGAACGTCGAGCTGCGGGAGATGCTGGTGGTCCGCCAGGGCGAGGTCGCCGTCATCAAGGCCTACGTGGGCCTGCCCACCGAGGACACCTCGGGCGAAGAGTTCAAGTTCGGCTCGATCGTGAAGCCGGGGCACCAGGGCATCTGGTCCGAGCCCCTGCGCACCGGCAAGTACACGCTCAACCCCCGCATCTACGAGGCCGAGATCGTCCCCACGTCGATCCTGACCCTCAACTGGTCGCACCTCACCAGCGATGCCCACAGCCTCGACGAGCGGCTGGCGCCGATCGACGCCAAGTCGAAGGAGGCCTTCACCTTCAACATCGATCTCCAGGTCCAGATCCACGTGCCCGACACCCGGGCGCCCAAGGTGATCTCGATGGTGGGCACCATGCAGAACCTGGTGAACGAGGTGCTCCAGTCGGCCGTGGGCAACTACTTCCGCAACAAGCTCCAGACCCTCGGCGCCACCGAGTTCATCGAGAAGCGCGACGAGGTCCAGCACGCGGCCGAGGGCTACATCCAGCAGTACCTGTCCCGCTACGAGGTCGAGACCCGCGGCGTCTACATCCAGGACGTCGTGTTCCCCGCCGACCTGGTCCAGGTCCTGACCAGCCGGGAGATCGCGGCCCAGGAGCGGGCCACCTTCGCCCAGCAGCGCGAGGCCCAGGAGGCCCGCGTCAGCCTCGAGCAGCAGCGGGGCGTGGCCGACATGCAGGGCGAGCTGGCCCAGGCCAACGTGTCGATCGACATCGAGACCTCACGGGCGGCGGCGGCCAAGGCCCGCGCCGAGGGCGAGTCGTCGGTCATCACCATCACCGGTGCGGCCGAGGCCAGCCGGACCCGGGACCTCGGCGATGCCGCCGCCGCGGCCGAGGAGGCGCTCGGCTTGGCCCGGGCCAAGGGCTTCGACGCCCAGCGCCGGGCCATCGGCTCGGAGCAGACGGCCATGGTGGCCGCCCTCCGCGAGGTCGGGGCCGGCCACGTCAAGATCGTCCCCGACATCCAGGTCGGCTCGGAGGGTGGCGGCGTCATCGGCGGGCTCGGCGCCCTCCTGATGCGCTCGCTGGCCGAGGGCTCGGGGCCGGGTCGCAACGGCAACGGCAATGGCGACGACGATCGCCGGCCGGCGTCGGTGACGGCGACCACCAACGGCGACGCCGCCTCCGACGACGAGTCCGGCGAGCCCGAGGCTCCTCCGGCCTGACCTCATCGTTCCGTGTGCGGGTTGCCACCGGACCGGTGGCAACCCGCACACAGAACGTCAGCCGACCGGCACCGCGGCCGACGCGGCCGGGAGATCGACCACGATCGCCGCGCCGCCGCCGTCGAGGCCGGGCTCGACGCGCACCGTGCCCCCGTGGCGCTCGACGATGCGGGCCACGATCGCCAGCCCCAACCCGGCGCCGGCCCGGTCGCGGGCGCGCCCGTCGTCGAGCCGGGTGAAGCGCTCGAAC
>DASYLG010000308.1:0-4602 GCA_036009685.1 Iamia sp.
ATGCCCATCACCCTGGCACGCCGACGAGCGATCTCCGAGTCGGGTGTACACCACGAGGGGTATGGTGGTGGGCATGAGCCGCACCAACGTCGACATCGACGACGCCCTGGTCGAGAAGGCCATGCGCATGTACCGCCTCGAATCGAAGCGGGCCGCCATCCAGCTGGCCCTCGAGCAGCTGGTCGGCGAGCCCATGACCAAGGACGAGATCCGGGCCTATCGAGGCTCGGGCTTCGAGCTCACCAACGACCAGATCGAGGGTCTCGAGCCCATCCCGTGATCGTCGACACCTCGGTCTGGATCGAGTACCTCCAGAACACCGGTTCCGAGGCGGACGAGCTCCTCGCGGCCGCCATCGACGTCGACGACGCGATCACGATCCCCGAGGTCGTCCGGATGGAGCTGTTGATCGGGCCGACCGACGAGGAGAGGGCCAAGGAGCGGCGCCGATTCCTCGACGGGTTCGACGTCGTGGCGCTGGAGCCGCTGATCGATGCCGAGGAGGCGGCGGCGATCCATCGGCGCTGCCGGCGGGCCGGGGAGACGCCCCGCAACCTGATCGACTGCATGATCGCCGCCGTGGCCATCCGACGGGACGAGCAGGTGCTGCACCGCGATCGCGACTTCGACGTCATCGCCCGGCACACCACCCTTCAGGTGGTCTCGGCGCTGGGGGGGACGGGCTAGGAGTCGCCGTCGGCGTCGCTGAAGCGGACGGTGATGCCGAGCTGGCTGGCGACCTCAGTGGTCATCAGGACCTTGAGGGCGGCCACGGCCTCGGAGGCGGCGACCAGGTCGTCGTGGGCGTCGGTGTAGGCGGCGTCGGCCGAGTCGGGGAGGGGGGCGAAGGCCTCCACCGCGGCGGCGGTGAGCTCGGTGAGCCGGGTGGCGGTGTCGGGCGAGCGGGCCGCCACCAGGGCCACGAGACCGTCGCCGTCGTCGTCGGGGTCGCCCTCGACGATCCGGGCCACGGCGTCGAGCAGGGCCCGGTGCTCGGCCATGGCGTCGGCGCCGGGCCCGTCGCGCCGGGTCGAGAGGGCATCGTCGAGGGTCTCGGCCAGGGCCAGGTCGCGGATGCCGTTGTCGTCGATGGCGGTGAGGCAGGCGATCACCTGGTTGGTGAGCGCGTCGACGCTGCCCAGGGGGTCGCCCTCGGGCCCGGCGGCCAGGGTCTCGCGGTAGGGCGCGTCGCCGTCCTCCCAGTCGGCCAGCACGACGGCCACGGCGTCGGCCGAGACGGGCAGGACGTTCACCAGGAACTCGCAGGTCCGGGCCCCGCCGGGGGTGGCGAGGGCGATCGCCTGCTCGCCGAAGAGGAGGGCCTCCATCAATGAGATGCCGTGGAAGGTCGAGCCCTTCGACCGCAGCGACTCGGTGTCGATGGGCTCGTCCGAGGCCAGCAGGTCCACGACGGGGTCGGGTCGGGCCCGGAAGGCCACGTCGGCCATGAGCCGGCGGTCCATCGAAGGCCCGACGGCACCGGCCCGGGTGCCCTGCCACGACCGGGCCACGGTGCGCCACGACTCCTGGACGGTGGCCAGGGCGTCGGGGGACGGCTGGGCGCAGAGGGCGTCGAGGTCGGTCGCCAGCCCGGCGAAGGCGTCGGCCAGCTGGCGGTAGGACGGGATGATCGTGTCGTCGGCGATGCCGGTGAGGACGACCTCGGTCGAGCCGCCGTCGGCCGACCCGTCGGTCCGGGGCTGGTCGGAGGCGTCGGAGCAGGCGACCACGCCGAGGGCGAGGCCGGCCGCGACCAGGATGGCGAGCAGACGGCGGGGGAGGGTCACAGCGACTCCAGGAAGGCGAGGAGGGCCCGGCGGTCGTCGGCCGGGAGGGCACGGAACCGCTCCTGGGCCCCGGCCGCCTCGCCACCGTGCCACAGCACCGCCTCCTCGAGGGAACGGGCCCGGCCGTCGTGCAGGAAGCGGGTGTGGCGGTTGACGGTCTCGACCAGGCCGATGCCCCACAGCGGGGGGGTGCGCCACTCGGACCCGTCGGCGTCGCCCTCGGGGCGCCCGTCGGCCAGGCCGTCGCCCATGTCGTGGAGCAGGAGGTCGGTGTAGGGGCGGATGACCTGGTCGTCGAGGGCCTCGGCCACGTCGCTCGCCCCGGTGCGCATCTCGGTGGTGTGGCACGACGCGCACCCGGCCGCGGCGAAGACCGACTCGCCCCTGTCGGTGTCGGTCGCCCCGACGTCGCGCCGGGCGGGGACGGCCAGGGTGCGGGTGTAGAAGGTGACGCGGCTCAGCTTCTGGTCGTCGACCTCGGGCTCGCCGCCGTTCGGGGCGGCGAGGCACTCGGGCTGCTGGTCGGTGCACGGCTGTTCGGGCCGGATGCCGGTGGTGACGCCGATGTCGGCCCGGAAGGCGGAGGCGTTCTGGTCGTTGACCGTGGGCGCCAGGCCCTTCCAGCCGAACCGGCCGAGGCGCTCCTCGCCGGTGTCGGGATCCTCGAGGAGGGCCGGGCGGCCGGACACGCCGTCGCCGTCGGCATCGTCGGGGTCGGCGCCCGCCACCACGTCCTCCTCGGGCACCAGCTCGAGCAGGCCCACGCCGAACATGGCCGGGGCGACGCGGGGCGAGAACAGGACGTCGTCACCGAGCGGCCGGCCGTCGGCGTCGCGGAGGGTGTAGGTCGGCACGGCCAGGGAGTAGGGAGTGCCGTCGTCGTAGGTGCCCGGCTGCTCGTCGTAGGTGATCTCGACCGAGCCCTCGGCCGGGACGTCGGGGATCGACCGGTCCTGGAGCTGGTCGCCGTAGATCGGATGGGGGGCGGTGCCGTCGCCGTCGGGGACGCTCAACCGGATGAGCAGGCCCCGGTCGGGATCGTTGCTGTCGGCGGGGGGCTGGGCCCGGCCGTCGCGGAAGTGGCACGAGGAGCACGACTGGGCGTTGAACAGCGGCCCCAGCCCGTCGCGGCCCTCGGTCGACGACGGGGCGATCACCCAGTTGTCGTTGAAGAAGTTGTTGCCCACCGAGAAGAAGCGGCGGCCGTCGGTGTCGAGGCCGGGGACCGCCTGGGCGAAGGCCTGGGCCCCGGTGTTCTCGACGGTGGCGTCGCCGCCCGATGCCGCCCGCTCCTCGTCGGTGAGCGCGGGGGGCGTCTCGGCGCGGTCCCGGTCGTCGGGGCGCGCGTCACCGCCCTCGCCGTCGCCGCCCGAGCAGGCGACGACGACGAGGGCGGCGACCAGGGCCAGGCCCAGCCGGCGGAGTTCCGGAGCGTGCGTCAGATCTCCAGGCTGATCTCGTAGCCGAGGCTGGTGGCCAGCTCGGCGACCAGGTCGCCCTGGGCCTGGAGGGACTCGGCGACGGTGCGGAGCTCCTCCCGGTCGGCCTCGTCGGCGATGATCTGGTCGAAGGTGCCCAGGTCGGCGAGACCCTCGGCGGCGGCGACGTTGGCGTCGAGGGCCTCGGTGAGGGCGGCCCCCTGGTCGGGCGCCACCTCGGCCACGGCGTCCTGGAGCGAGGTGCCCTCGACGCCCTCGAAGTCGGCCGTGTAGGCGAGCTGGATGCCCTTCACGTCGCCGATCACGTCGTTGTCCGTGTTGTCGGAGAAGCAGGAGTGCTCGTCCTCCTGGTCCTGGGTGTCGTAGGCGACGAGCATGCGCTCACCGGCCAGCTCGCCGGACGACAGGGCGCCCATGCCCCGGAGGATGTTGGTCACGGCCTGGGTGGGCTCGGCCAGGAACTCCTCGCGGTAGGCGCCGCCCTCGGGGTCCCACTGATCGCGGACGCCCTCGAGGTCGTCGATGAGGAGGTGGGCGAGGGTCGTCAGGTACTGGCCCCGGCGCTCGGCGTTGGCGTCGGTGGTGTAGTCGGTGAGCGGGCGCTCGCCGGGCCCGTCCTCGCTCAGGTCCTGGCCCCAGAGGAGGAACTCAATGGCATGCCAGCCGGTCGAGATGTTGGTCTCGCCGCCCGCCTCGTTGGTCGCCGCGATCGTCTCCTCGGTGATCTCGGGGAGGGTCGCGGTGTCGGCGACCAGGCCGGCCGTGGCGTCGTCGACGGTGTAGTCGACGTAGGCCTCGTCCATGGGCCAGGCGTTGATCTGGCCCTCGGGCCCGTCGTCGGGGTTGTCGATCGGGCCGTCGTAGAAGCGGAAGACCTCGGTCAGGAGGTAGTCGTCCCGGGCGGTGAGCCAGGCGTCCTTGGCGGCCTGGAGGCCCTCGTCGGAGGGGGCCTCGACGAAGGCGTCGAGGGCGTCGTGGAGCTCGGTGGCCGAGGCGACCGAGGCGTCGTACTCGGCGAACACCAGGTCGGCGTAGGTGGTGGCGACGTCGGCCGCCAGCTCGTTGGTGAGGGTGGCCCCGCCGGCGGGCTCGGTGGCGCCGCCGTCGTCCTCGGTCGTGGCGCCGTCGGCCGCGGTGGTCGACGTGTCGGTCGACTCGTCGTCCCCACCGTCGTCGTCGGAGCACGCCGCTCCGAGGAGGGTGAGGGCCAGGCCGGCGGCCAGGAGCCGGGTCAGGGGTCGGTTTCTCATGGGGGTGCACCTGCTGTCGGCGACGAAAGTTAGGGGAGCCTAACCACGATCACGAGGGGGACTGCCAGTCGGGTGGGGTGACGGGCGAAGATGGGAGGGTGGCTCTGGCGACGACGACCGCGACGG
>DASYLG010000309.1:0-3558 GCA_036009685.1 Iamia sp.
CGCCCCCAGGATGAGCGCGGTCGCCAGGACGGCGGCCGCGAGGGCTCGACGGATGTGCATGGGGGTTCCCTCTGGTGGTGTGACGTGATGTGCGACGGGCACGACCCCCCAGACGTCCGAGACGGGGCTCGGGTGTACGAGCATCTGGCGGCAGGGGGTGCCGCACTGTAGGTCACCCGTGACCGTCGTCACCCCTGGGACGGGTGAGCGGCTGGCGCCCCGGACAGGGCGACCTAGTCGAGCGTCGCCCAGAAGGCCTCGAGGGCCGCGGCACCGGCGTCGGGGGCGCTGAGGGGCCAGAAGTGGGTGCCGCCCTCCATGACCGCGAACTGGGCGCCGACGTCGCCGGCGACCCGCTGCGAGGTCTCGACGTTGCCGAAGGCGTCGCCCTCGGCCACCAGGACCAGGCCGCGGACCGGCGACGGGCCGCTGGCGGCCCACACGGTGCCGATGTCGGTGGCCGAGCGGTACAGGCGCAGGACGGAGTCGACCATCACGTCGTCCACCTCGGCGACGAGGGCGGGGGCGTCGGCCTCGGGCACGCCGGTGGCGGCCATGGCCGCGGCGGCATCGGGGGGCGAGGCCAGGAGGGCCTCGAAGAAGGCCTCGCCGTCGCCGGGCGTCTGCCAGATCTTGGCGAAGTCGTGCCACTCGAAGGCGGGGTCGATGGCGCCCGGAGCATCGCTCACCCAGCTGCGCAGACCGGCCGGGGCGTGGGTGGCGATGCGGGCCACGAGGATCCCGCCCCAGTCGTGGCCGACGATGTCGACCGGCTCGTCGGCGGCCCGGATCTGGTCGAGGAGCCAGTCGGCGTAGGCGTCCATCGAGCCGTCGTGGTCGTCGGGCCGGGGCGTGCCGAACCCGGGCAGCTGGAGGGCCGTGCTCTCCCGGTCGATCAGCCCGCGGACCCGGTCCCAGACCGCCGCCGTCTCGGGGACCCCGTGTACGAACAACGTCGTCATGTCGGGGGTTCTAGCGGCACCTACGCTCCGGCGCATGACGACGCAGGAGCGCAAGCTCGTCACCGAGGTCCCCGGGCCCCGGTCGCGAGAGCTGTTGGAGCGGCGGCAGGCAGCGGTCCCCCACGGGGTGGGGACGGTGCTGCCCGTCTTCGTCGACCGGGCCGAGGGCGCGATCCTCGTCGACGTCGACGGCAACCAGCTGATCGACATGGGGTCGGGCATCGCCGTGGTGAGCATCGGCCACCACGTCCCCGAGGTGGTCGCGCGGGCCACGGCCCAGCTCGACCGGTTCACCCACACCTGCTTCATGGTCACGCCCTACGAGGGCTACGTGGAGGTGGCCGAGGCCCTCAACCGGCTCACGCCCGGCGACCACGAGAAGCGGTCCTGTCTGTTCAGCTCCGGAGCCGAGGCGGTCGAGAACGCGGTGAAGATCGCCCGCCGCCACACCGGCCGGGACTCGGTCGTCGTGTTCGACCACGCCTACCACGGCCGCACCAACCTGACGATGGCCATGACGGCCAAGAACTCACCCTACAAAGACGGCTTCGGGCCCTTCGCCGCCGACGTCCACCGGGCCCCGATGAGCTACCCGTTCCGCGACCCCGACGGCATGACCGGCGAGGAGGCGGCCACCCGGGCCCTGACCGTGATCGAGAGCCAGGTCGGCGCGGCGCGCACCGCCTGCCTCGTCATCGAGCCGATCCAGGGCGAGGGCGGCTTCGTCGACCCGGCGCCCGGCTTCCTCCCCGCCCTGGCCGAGTGGTGCCGGGAGCACGGCGTGGTGTTCGTGGCCGACGAGATCCAGACCGGCTTCGGCCGCACCGGGGACATGTTCGCCTGCGACCTCGAGGGCGTCGTGCCCGACATCGTCACCACGGCCAAGGCCCTCGCCGGGGGGATGCCGCTGGCCGGCGTCACCGGGCGGGCCGAGATCATGGAGGCCGTGACGCCGGGTGGGCTGGGCGGCACCTACGGCGGCAACCCGGTCGCCTGCGCCGCCGCCCTCGGCGCCCTCGAGGTCATCGAGCGCGACGACCTGGCCGGCCGGGCCCGGGCCATCGGCGACGTGCTGCTGCCGGGCCTGCGAGACCTCGCCGTCGAGCACCCGAGGATCGGCGACGTGCGGGGTCGGGGCGCCATGGTGGCCATCGAGCTGGTCGAGCCCGGCACCATGACGCCCGACCCGGCCGAGGCCGGCCGCATCAGCAACGCCTGCCACGCCGCCGGCGTCGTCACCCTCACCTGCGGCACGTGGGGCAACGTCCTGCGCCTGCTCCCCCCGCTCACCATCTCCGACGAGCTGCTGGGCGACGCCCTCGGCGTCCTCGTCGACGCCATCGAGGGCTGAGCCCTCGCTCAGGCGAACTCGGCGGCCCGGCCGGCGAGCGCCGCCATCTGCTCGACCACCGGGTCGTCGACCTCGCCGGCCAAGGCATCCAGGCGCTCGGCCACCTCGGCCAGGGCGTCGGGCGACCGCTCCGGGCTCCGGAGGGCTTCGGCCAGGTCGGCGACGGCGCCGACCACCTGCGTGGCCTCGGGCGCATCGTCGTCCGCCGACACGTCGATGTCCGTCGTGCTGCTGCGCTCGTCCCCGCCGGACGGCTCGTCCCACCGGAGCTCAACCGAGCCGAGGGTCGCGTCGCCGCTCACGCCGGGCGCCGGCTCGATCTCGTAGAGGGCGACGACACGGTGCCCGGAGCCGAGATCGCCGGCATCGGTGTCGTCCAGGGCGAACTCGTCGTCGGCGATGTCACGGTTCTCGTAGCCGATGAGGCGGTAGCGGGCGACGGTGTCCGGATCGAAGGTGACCTGCGCACGGGCGTCCTCGGCCACGGTGATCAAGGTGGTCGTGAGCTCGTCGCCGAAGAGGCGCTGGGCCTCGTCGATCGAGTCGACGTAGGCGTAGAAGCCGTCGCCCTGGTCGGCGACCTGCTCCATCAGGGTGTCGTTGAAGCCGCCCAGGCCGAACCCGACGGTCACCAGCTTCACGCCCCGATCGGCATCGTCGCGGATCAGCTCGACGAGTGACCCGGGGCCCGTCTCGCCCACGTTGGCCACGCCGTCGGACAGCAGCACGACGCGGGTGATGCTCCCCTCGTCGGTGATCAGGTCCTCGGCGGTCTCGTACCCGAGACGCAGGCCGCCCTCCAGGTTCGTCGACCCACCCGCGTCGAGCGACTCGATGGCGTCGAGCACCGTCCCGCGGTCCTCGAGCGAGGTGGGCGGCAGGGCGGGCTCGGGGCCGTCGTCGAAGGTGACGATCGAGACGCTGTCGCTGTCCTGGAGGTTCTCGACCAGGATCCCCAGCGACTCCTTGACCAGCCCGATCTTGCTCTCCTCGTCCATCGAGCCCGACGTGTCGATCACGAACACGAGGTTGACGTCGGGTCGGTCCTCGTCCGGGACCTCGCGGGCCGTCACGCCGAGGCGCAGCAGCAGCCGATCGTCGACCCGGCCGCCCTCGGCCGTGACGCCGAGGGTGTCGTCCGGTGCGGGGTCGACATCGCCGAGGGCGTTGACGAACTCCTCGGTGCGCACCGCCTCGGGAGGCGGCAGAGAGCCGTCGTTGACGTACCGGCGGGCCACGGTCCAC
>DASYLG010000310.1:0-2634 GCA_036009685.1 Iamia sp.
TGGCGGGCCCCGGCGGCGACGTCGACCGCGCCCGCCACCGTCTCCTCGAGGCCGGGGCCCGGGTGATCGCCACCGCCGTCGAAGCCGAGCTCCGGACCCAGATGCAGGTCCCCCCGACACGAGCCTGGCTGCGATCCCGCCGCGCCGACCTCCTGGCGGCGCTGTCGAGCTAGTCGGACCCCTCAGCGTTGCCGTCGGGGCTGGCGGCGAGGACGAACTCCTCGGCCGTGGCGAAGAGGCCCTTGATGGCGGATTGCACCGCCAGACCGCTCAGGATGGCGTCGCTGCGGGACGGCTCGGTCAGCGTCAGGGCGCACAGGCCGGCCACCGCCGAGTAGAGCACCAGCGTCGCGCCGGTGGCGACGACCCACCGCGTGGTCACGTCGAGGTCTTCGTCGGTGTCGCGGGCCTTGATGATCAGCGGGAGGACGTGGATCACCAGGCCCAGCAGGAACCCGGATCCTGCGCCCCACCCCCAGGTTGACAGCGTGTTCAACGACCGGCGGGATCCCGCTTCGGCTTCAGGACCTCGGAGGCCCCGGCCGTCGAGAGGAATCGCAACACCCGTCGGACACCCGTGGGAGGCGTCCGTGTGAGAGCGTTGCTGGACGGCGGGCGCCGGTGGGGGTCAGATGCCTTGGCACGCTTGGTAATTGTCGTCATCGCCTGCCCCATCTCTGCAACCTAGTCCTTCGACCACGTTCGTCAACCCTCCCCAGGTGTCATTCTGCCCGCCGACGGGGGCGGATCGGACCGCGGGGGGAACCCACCTGCCTCTGACCTGGTCACCCCCCTGGGGCGTCGAAGGATGGGCCGCACCCGGGCGCGCCGCCGACGAGCAGGCCGCTCGTCACGAGGGGAAGGGGACATGAAGGGCTCCGATCGCAGGAGGGTGGTGCGATCCGTGCAGCCTTCGGATGTCCTGCCAGTTTACTCCGACAGACGGGTGAGGTGACCCGTCTGACAGTCAGTCCCGCTCGAGGACCTCGAGGGCGTTGCGCTCCTTGTCGCCGTGCTCGACCATGCGCTCGTCGACGTCGTCCATCTCGGTGCGGAGGGCGAGGCTCATCTTGGCGTGCATGTCGTAGAGGCACGTGATGTAGGTGAGCTCCAGGATCTCCTCGTCGGAGAGGTGCTCGCGGAGGATGGCGAAGACGCCGTCGGCGACCCGTCCGCCGTCGAGGGCCAGGGCGTCGGTGTAGGCCAGGACGGCCCGCTCCAGCGGGCTGAAGCAGTCGGCGACCGGCCAGTGCGGGATCGCCTCGATCTTCTCCTCGGGGATCCCGACCGCCCGGCAGCTCTTGAGGTGCTGGGAGTAGACGAACAGCGAGCCGCGGTCCCAGCCGACCCGGGTCTGACCCAGCTCCCGCAGCTGGGGGTCGAGCTTCCGGTCGGCCGACTGGTAGAGGGCGAAGCCGTCGACGCAGTGCTGGAGGACGGCGGGGCTGCCGGCGAACACCGTCCACCAGTCGCCGGGCGAGCCCGTGTTGGTGCCCGGCTCGGACACCGGGTCGCGGCCCTTGCCGAACAGCAGGTCGTACATGAAGCGGACGATGGGTGGGTTGTCCTCCGACCGGGGGACCTGGTCGAGCCGCGGCATCAGACGCTCGCCGGGCTCGCCGGTGTGACGGAGCCCTCGGCGGCCTGGGCGTCGGCCCCGGCAGCGGCCGCGGCCTGGGCCGACGCCGCGCTCATCGGGGCGTGGGCCACGTCGGACGGGCGCCAGGCCCGGGTCGAGGCGGCCAGCTCCAGCAGGATCCCGTCGGGGTCCTGGAAGTACACCGAGCGGACGAACACCTCGTCGGTGACCGTGGGCGCCAGGCCCCACTCGCTGTCGTCGTGGTTCCAGGTCTCGCTGCACTCGACCCCGGCGGCGACCAGCCGGTCGCGGTACTCGTCGATCCGCTCGACCGGCACCTTGAAGGCGACGTGGTTCATCGACCCGATGGCGCTGGTCAGCTCGGCCACGTCGGGTCGCCCGGCCGGGGCGGAGATGCCGGGGGCCGGCTCGGGGGCCGCCGCGAACCAGAAGAAGGCCAACAGGTCGCCCCCGCCGCAGTCGAAGAAGAAGTGCTGGCCCAGGCCCTGGGGCAGCTCGACCGTCTTGACCAGCGGCATGCCCAGGGTGCCCTCGTAGAACTCCACGGTCCGGGCCATGTCCCGGCAGACGAGGGCCAGGTGGTTGACCCCGCCCCACTCGATGCGGTCGTCGTCGCTCATGCGACGACGTTAGGCCCGGGGCCCCGTCAGCTGCCGGGGACGGTGCTCGTAGCCTCCGGGGATGGCTCCCGCTCCCGTCCTGCAGATGCGCGTGGTCGTCGAGGCCGCCGACTTCGAGGAGGCGCTCGTCTTCTACCGCGACGTCCTCGGGCTGGCGGAGCAGGCGGCCTTCGAGGGCGACGGCGACGCCCGGGTCGTGATCCTCGACGCCGGTCGGGCCACGCTCGAGCTGGCGAACCCGGCGCAGAAGCAGATGATCGACGACGTGGAGGTCGGTCGGCAGGTGGCGCCGCCCATCCGCATCGCCTTCGAGGTGGTCGACGCCGAGGCGGCCACCAGGCGCCTGGCCGGCGCCGGGGCGACGGTGCTGGCCGAGCCGATCGAGACGCCGTGGCGCTCGCTCAACAGCCGTCT
>DASYLG010000311.1:0-5842 GCA_036009685.1 Iamia sp.
AGGCCGCGGGCCACGACGTCGGGGGCCAGGCCGGCGGCCACGGCCACCTCGGCGGCCACCAGGGCGTTGCGCACGTTGAAGCGACCGGCGAGCGGGACCGTGACGTCGAGGCCGCGCCACCGGAAGCGGCTGCCGGTGGGGGTCAGCTCGAGGGCCTCGACGTCGTCGAGGCCGATGCCCAGGGTCGGGACCTGGGCGCTGTCGCGCAGCAGCCGGCCGTGGGTGTCGTCGGTGCAGACGACGGCCTGCTCGGCCAGCTCCGGCGTGAACAGCCGGGCCTTGGCCGTGAAGTAGGCCTCCATGGTCTCGTGGTGGTCGAGGTGGTCCGGGCTCAGGTTGGTGAAGCCGGCCACGGCGACGCGGGTGCCGTCGATGCGGTGGAGGTCGAGGGCGTGGGACGACACCTCGATGGCCACGGCGCGGGCGCCGGATCGCACTGCCGCCGCCAGCTGGGCCTGGAGCTCGGGCGCCTCGGGCGTCGTGCGGGCCCCGGTCAGGGTCCCGATGGTGGCCGCCGGCCAACCGGCGGCGTCGAGGATCGACCCCAGCAGGGAGACCACGGTCGTCTTGCCGTTGGTGCCGGTGATGCCGAGGACGGCGAGCGCCTCGGACGGATGGCCGGCCACGGCGGCGGCGACGGGGCCCATCGCCCGCCGGACCGACGGCACCCGCACCTCGGGCACGCCGAGCCCCATCGGGCGCTCGCACAGGAGGGCGGCGGCGCCGGCGGCCACCGCGCCGGGCGCGTGGTCGTGGCCGTCGGTGCGGGCCCCCGGGACGCAGCAGTAGAGGTCACCCGGGCGGACGTCACGCGAGTCGTGGGTCGTGCCGGTCACGACCACGTCCGGGTCCCCCACCACCTCGGCCGGCCCGGCGGCCGCCGCCGCCTCGGCCACCGCGGTCAGCGCCAGCCCAGGGAACCCAGGCGAAGAAGGCGGGTCCTCGCTCATGGGCCGTCCCGTTCGGCGACGAGGGCGTCGCCGGAGGCCTCGACCCCGTCGCCCTCGGCCTCGCCCGTGGGCAGCGGCGGGACCGGGACGTCGTCGACGGCCTCGGCCGACTCGCTCATGTCGGGCACGTCGCTGATGTCGCCCCCGGCCGAGGGCGGGATGCCGAGACGGCGGAGGGCGAAGCGGGCCAGGTCGGCGAAGGCGGGGGCGGCCACGTCGGCGGCGAAGATCGAGCGGGAGGGATCGGGCTCGTCGACGACGATGATGATCGACAGATCGGGGTTCTCGGCCGGGAGCAGGCCGGCGAAGGTGGCGATGTAGTGCATCTGGCCGTTCTCGTCCTCGTAGTCGCCCCCCTGGGGCTTGCGGGCCGTACCGGTCTTCCCGGCGACCGAGTACCCCGGGACGGCAGCGAGCTGCCCCGTCCCCCTCTCGACGACCTGGGCCATCATGGCCCGCACGGCGGCGGCCGTCTCGGGGGACACGACCCTCCTGGGCTCGCTCGACGGGGGCACGGCCTCGGCCTCGCCGTCGGGCCCGGTGATGCCGCGGACCAGGCGGGGTGGGACGTAGGTGCCGTCGTTGGCCAGCACGTTGAAGGCCTGCAGCATCTGCAGGGCCGTGACGGCGACGCCCTGGCCGATCGGGATCGAGCCGATGGCGGTGCCCTGCTGGGCCCACTGATCGGCCGGCAGCATGATGCCGGGCGATTCCGCCGGGAACCCGAGACCGGTGTCGGTCCCGAAGCCGAAGCGGCGCAGGAACTCGTCCATCCGCTCACCGCCCAGCTGCCGGGCCAGCATGATCGTGCCCACGTTGGACGAGGTGGCCAGGATGTCCGTCACCGACCACTCGGTGGTCTCGTGCGGGTGCGAGTCGCTGAACCGGTGCCCGCCGAGCTCGATGCTGTCGGGCACCATCATCGTGGTGTCCGGCGTGACCAGCCCGGCCTCGATGGCGGCGGCCACCGTGACCACCTTGTTGACCGAGCCGGGCTCGTAGACGTCGGTCAGGGCGACGTTGTTGGCCGTGGGGGCGAAGGTCCCGTCGTCCTGCTCGGCCAGGTTGGCCAGGGCGAGGATCTCCCCCGTCGACGGCCGGCTGATGATGGCGGTGCCGCCCTTGGCGCCGGCCTCCTCGAGCTGGTCGCCGAGGACCCGCTCGGCCTCGTACTGGAGGACCTGGTCGATGGTCAGGTTGACGTCGGCGCCGGGGCGGGCGGGCTCGATCCGCCGCCGGGTGCCGGTGATGGTGCCGCCGCCGGCGGCCTTGGACCGCTCGAAGGTGACCTCCCCCGGGGTGCCGGTGAGGGCGTCGTCGAGCTGGCTCTCGAGGCCGGAGATGCCCGAGGCGCCGTCCTCGGAGACGGAGCCCACGATCGACCGGGCGAGGTCGTCCGAGGGGTTGACCCGCTCGAACTCCTGGAACATCCCGATGCCCTGGGGCACGAGGTCCAGGTCGCGCACCTCATCGGCCACGTCGTCGGGGACCGTCCGGGCCAGGACCGAGAACTTCCCGTCGCCCGTCATCCGGTCGACCAGCTCGTGGCGGGGCTCGTGGAGGATCGGGGCGAGCAGGTCGGCCATCTCGGCGGGGTCGTCGATCAGGCTCGGGTCGGCGAAGACCGTCTGACGGGGCACCGAGAGGGCCAGGGCCTGGCCGTTGCGATCGAGGATGGCGCCCCGCCCGGCGGCCAGCTCGGTGGTGCCGTCCCGCTGGCTCGCGCCCTGGTCGATGTAGTCGTCGGGGTTCCGCAGCTGGACGTCGACCAGCTTGGCGGCGACGGCTGCGAACAGGAGCACGGCGAGGATCGGGATGGTCGCCAGCCGGCGCCGCAGGACGTGGGGCGGGGTCGGCCGCGCCGGTCCGGCCGGCGGGCGCTGCGAGGGGTGACGACCGATGGCCGCCGACACCGTCCGGGCCGCGGGGGGGCGCCCGGCGGACGGGGCGCGCCTCTCCTCCGGGCCCGGCGCCAGGCGACGGGCGGGGGCCGGCGTCGCCCGGCGGGGCTCGGAGGATCGGCGGGATCGGGTCGCCGGCCGGCTGGCGGTGCGGGCGGCGGCGGGGGCGGTGCGGGACCGGGAGTCGCCGGCGGGGCGGCGGGAGCGGGAGGGGGACGGGGCCGAGCGCTCGCGGCGGTAGGCCTCGTAGGCACCGGTGACCGGCGGGCGTCCGCTCATCCTCCGCTTCCGTCCGGCCCACCGTCGGCGCGCTCGTCGCCGTCCCCTGCGATCGTCTCGTCGCCACCGGCGTCGTTCGGCGCGGTCATGGAGTCGCTGCCCCCGTCGACCCGGGGCGTCAGCCAGATGACCTCGTCGGGCTCGACCATCCCCTGCGCCTCGGCGGCGTCCACGATCCGCTCGGGCGACTCCATCTGGGCCACCTGGAGGGCGAGGGCCTGGTTGCGCTGCTCGCCCTCCTGGATCTCGGACTCGATGCGGTCGAGGTCGCGCTGGCCCGACACCAGCATGGTGTTGAGGGCGGCGGTCGCCAGGAGGACCCCGAACACGACGACGAGCGACGCCACCACGATGGCGCCGGTGGGCCGTCGGGGCGGGACGACCCGGAGGTCGGGCCGGGTCGGGGTGTCGACCTCGATCGTCCGGGTCGTCCGCGGCGCCCGCAGGGCGGCCGAGGAGCGATGCGACGGGAGGGGGGCGAGTGCAGTGCGGGTGGCGGCCATGGCAGAGATCTCGGTCAGCGGGGGTCGGGGGGATCGAACGGCAGGACGGGGAGGGCCTCGACGGCCCGGAGGCGGGCGCTCGACGAGCGGGGGTTGGCCGCCGCCTCCTCGGGCGACGCCACCCACGCCTTGCGCTGGAGGAGGCGGACGGTGGGCGTCGCCCCGCACACGCAGGGCAGGCCCGGTGGGCAGGTGCAGGCGCCGTCGGCGGCGGCCCGGAAGCGGGTCTTGACCATCCGGTCCTCGACCGAGTGGAAGGCGATGACGGCGAAGCGGCCCCCGGGGCGGAGGACGTCGAGGGCGACGTCGAGGGTGCGGTCGAGCGTGCCGATCTCGTCGTTGACGAGGATCCGCAGCGTCTGGAAGACCCGCTTGGCGGGGTCGCCGCTGCGGCGCCGGGCGGCGGGCACCGAGGCCCGGACCGACTCGGCCAGGGCGGCGGTGGTGGTGGGCTCGTCGTCGACGATGCGCCGGGCGATGCGACGGGCGAAGGGCTCGTCGCCCAGCTCCCGGAGGGCCCGGGCCAGGGCCTCCTCGTCGATGTCGGCCAGCAGCTCGGCGGCCGTGCGCCCCCGGCTCTGGTCCATCCGCATGTCGAGCGGGCCGTCGCGGTCGGTGCGGTAGCTGAAGCCGCGGCGGGCCTGGTCGATCTGCGGCGATGACACGCCCAGGTCGGCGAGGATGGCGGTGACGTCGTCGATGCCGGCGGTGGCGACCACGTCGGCCAGCTCGTCGGAGCGGGCGTGGTGGAGCGAGACCCGATCGCCGAAGCGGACCAGGCGCTCGCCGGCGACGGCGAGGGCCTCGCGGTCCCGGTCGATGCCGAGCAGGCGGAGCCCGGGGTGGGCCTCGAGCAGCAGGGCGGCGTGGCCGCCGAGGCCGAGGGTCAGGTCGACGTAGGTGCCCGACGGGGCGTGGCCGAGCACGGCGAGGACCTCGTCGGCCAGGACGGGGACGTGGGCCCGCGGGCCCTCGGGGGCGGGTGGTGGCGGGGGCGCAGCCATGGTGAGGGCCATCTCCCTAGATCCCCTGCCGGGGGACGTCGTAGGAGCTCTGGAGGAGCGAGATGGTGGCGCGGTGGTCGTCGCGCTCGGCCTCCTGCTCGGCGGTGACCTCGGCCGGCCACAGTTCGACCCGGCGGCCGAAGCCGACGAAGCGGATCTCGCTGCCCAGGCCCACGGCCTGGCGCAGCGGCTCGGCCAGCGACAGGCGGCCCTGGATGTCGAGGCGGAAGTCGAGGGTGGTGCGCCACAGCTCGCGGAGGATGGCCTCGGGCTCGACCTCGTGGCTGCCGGCGAGGGCACCCTCGAGATGGGTGACGTAGGCGTCGAACTCGGCGGCCGGCATGGCCGCCAGGCAGCGGTCCTGCCAGACGGTGAGATAGCCGCCGTCGGCGAAGGCGGGCCGGTAGGGCGCGGGCAGGACGACCCGCGACTTGGCGTCGACGCCGTTGCGGTACTCCCAGGTGAACCGGGCCCGGGGCGGCGCCGCGGCGGGCGCGACGAGAACACCGGCCGTGCCCACCTCGCCTCCCTGAGTCGTCGCGTCCTGCCCCATGGGCGGCGACCGTACGCCCCACTGTGGGTGACCGTCAACCCACAACGCCGTTCTTTCGTGGGATTCTTCCCCACCTACCTCCACACCATAGGCGAACGTGTGTTCAGAGGCAACCCCGTCCTCGGTCCGGCGGCGAACCCCTCCCCGGCGTCGGGGTCAGGTCGGCAGGACGTCCAGCAGCGCCGTGACCAGGGCTTCCTCGGTCACGGCGACGGCCGCCGCCCGATCGGCGAGATCGGCCACGGCGGCCTCCCGCTCCTGGTCGGACAACCGGAGCAGGGCCACCAGCGCCATCGGGTCCCAGCGCAGGAGGGCCGCCCCCTGGAACCGGGCGCCGTGGCGGGTGCGACGCTGGGCCACGCCCACCGCCTTGCGGCCGGCCACGGTGACCTCGCCCGGGCCCAGCCCGGCGAAGCAGACCCGCCGTGACCAGGGCGTCGTCACCAGCCCGCCCCGGTGGACGGTCGCCCCGGCCACCCCGCACCGGGCCAGGGCGGCGCCCCACGCCTCCCCCACCCAGTGCGCCGCCCGCCCCACGTCGTCGTCCCAGAGGGGATCGCCGGGCGGCACCACCACATCCATCCACACCGTCCCACCGGGCTCCACCAGCACGGCCCCACCCCCGCTCCGGCGCCGCACCACCTCCACCCCG
>DASYLG010000312.1:0-11101 GCA_036009685.1 Iamia sp.
CCGGGGTCCACCCCCAGACGTTGCGCATCTACGAGCGCAAGGGCCTGGTCGACCCGGCCCGCACCCCGGGGGGCAGCCGCCGCTACAGCGACGACGACATCGCCCTCCTCCAGCGGATCCAGGAGCTCACCAACGAGGGGCTCAACCTGGCCGGCGTCCAGCGCGTGCTCGAGCTCGAGGCCGAGGTGCACGGGCTGCGCGCCGCCCTCGACGAGGCCCGCGCCCAGGTGCGGCGGGAGGTCGCCGAGGTCGAGCGTCGTCATCGGGCCGACCTGGTGCCGGTCTCGCAGTCGATCGTCCTGTTCGAGGGCCGCCGCCGACCCTGACCGGCGTCAGCTCTCGCCTCGGCCCACCTTCCAATAGCCGCGCACGTGGGCCCGCGATCGCGGGACGTCGCGGTCGTCGAAGAGGTGGCGGCGGATGCGCTGGACGGCCGCGGCCTCGCCGGCCGCCCAGACGTGAGCCCCGGGCGAGAGATCGGCGGCGGCCACGGCGTGCACCAGGCCGTCGCCGGGCGGGGCCTCGGGATCGGCCACGATCCACCGCACCTCGAGCCCGGGGCGATCGGGGAAGGGGACCTCGGCCTCGGCGGCCCGCACCTCGGCCAGCAGCTGGACGGGCAGCCCGTCGGGCACGGCGGCGAGGACCTGGCGGAGGGCGGGCAGCGCCGACTCGTCGCCGGCCAGCAGGTGGGCGTCGGCCTCGGGGTCGACGGTGTAGCCCCGCCCCGTCCCCGACACCGCCACCTCGCCACCCGGGCCGACGGCGTCGACCCAGGCGGTCAGCACGCCGGTGCCGTGGCGGACGACGTCGAGCGTGAGGAGACCGGCCGCCGGGTCGGGGGCGACCGGGGTGAGGGTCCGGATCGGGACCCGCGTCCCGTCCGCCGCCCTGAACTCGTTGCCGGTCCACTCGGGCACGACGACGGGTGCATCGGCCGCCTCCGGGGTCAGGAGGCGGACGCTGGCGCCGGGCAGGCCGGGATCCATCCCGCGGAGCTCGTCGCCGGCGAGCCGGACGCGGCGCAGGTGGGGCGTGACGTCCTCGACGGCCACGACGCGGGCGCGTCGGAAGCGGGGTGGCTCGCGCCGGACCGGGATCGGGGCGTCGCTCATGACCAGCAGGGTGCCGCGGTCGGAGCCGCCCGCCACGGCCGCCGCCCGGTGCCGCCCGGCACGTTCCGTGCGCTGACTTGCACATCGCTCACGCCAGGTGGTGGTGTGGGGCCACCTCGGCGGTGGCCGGGGCCATACAAGGGGGGAATCCTTCATGACTCCACGCTCGCTGCGGCGCGCGCTCGTCGGGCTGCTCACGACGAGCAGCCTGGTCATCATCGGCATCGTCGGCGCGGCACCGACGGGGGCCGCGGTCACCACGACGGTGACCAACGGGACGACGATCGCCATCCCGGACCAGGGGAACGCCAACCCGTACCCGTCGACGATCACGGCCTCCGGGCTGGGCACCTCGATCAGCGGGCTGACGGTCGAGCTGACCAGCGTCGACCACACCTGCGCCAAGGACCTCGACGTCCTCCTGGTCGGGCCGGACGGCACCAAGACGACCCTGCTGTCCGACGTGGGCGAGGTCGGCGTCAACTTCGATGACTGCAACGACCTGAAGAAGACGGTCGTCGTCAGCGACTCGGGCTCGCCCTTCGGCACCTCGGTGCCCAGCGGCAACCCCATCACCGTGCGCCCGTCGGACAACGACGCCTTCCCCCACCAGCCGGACAGCTGGTCCGGCGTCGGTGACGAGTTCGCCGCCAACAACCTGGCCTCGTTCAACGGCAAGAACCCGAACGGCGCCTGGAAGCTCTACGTCGTCGACGACGCCAGCACCGACTCCGGGTCGATCGCCGGCTGGAAGCTGAACATCACCACGCCCAACGGCCCGCCCACGGCGACCAACCAGGCCATCGACGCCTTCAAGGGCACGGCCAAGGCCGTCACCCTGACCGGCACCGACCCCGACGAGGATGCTCTCACCTGCCTGCCCACCACGGGCGCCACCGCCAAGGGCACCGTGGCGGGCGCCGGCTGCGCCGTCACCTACACCGCCGGGGTGCGCACCCAGGGGAGCGACTCCTTCGCCTTCAAGGTCAGCGACCCCGCCGGCACCCAGAGCGGCATCGGCACCGTGACGGTGAGCATCGTCAACCGCAACCCGGTGGCCACCAACCCGGCCGTGTCGGTCCCGGCCGGCTCGAGCGTGGCCGTCGTCCTCGGCGGCACCGACGCCGACCCGGGCGAGGCCCTCGCCCTCACCTGCGCCCCCGCCCTGGGCGACACCGCCTCAGGCAAGGGCAAGGTCAGCGGCTCGGGCTGCAACGTCACCTACAAGGCCGATCCCGGCACCAGCGGCACCGACACCTTCGGCTTCAACGTGGCCGACGGCTTCGGCGGTCTGGCCGGCGGCACCGTCACGGTGACCATCGGACCGGCATCGCTGGCCGGCTGCAGCGACAGCGACACCCAGGTGCAGCGGTACGTGTGCCGGGTCTACCTCGACATGCTGGGCCGGCCGGCCGAGCCCGCCGGCAAGGCCTACTGGGTCGAGCGGATCGGCAGCGGCCAGCCCCGCTACGAGATCCTCAACTCGTTCTCCCGCACCTCCGAGTACCGCACCCGGGTCGTGCGCCGGATCTTCACCCAGCTCCTGGGCCGCGACGCCACGCCGACCGAGCGCACCTCCTGGGCCGACCAGCTCCGGACCAAGAACCCCGACGTGCTGCGGAGCTCGCTGCTGGGCTCGGCCACCTTCCTCGGCCGGGCCGGCGGCATCGACGGCTGGGGCCCGGCGCTCTACCAGCTGGTGCTGCGGCGTCCGGCGACCGGACCCGAGGCCGCCGCGGCCAAGGCCCAGGTGACCACCGGGGGCAAGACCCGCACCCAGGTCGCCCTGGCCCTGCTGGCCACGCCGGCCGCCGACACCGTCACCGTGCAGTCCGTCTACGAGGCGTACCTGCGCCGGACCCCGCCGCCCAACGAGGCCAGCTTCTGGGTCGGCCGGCTCCAGGGCGGCGCCTTCGAGACCCGGATGGTGGTCGAGATCGTGGCCGCCAACGAGTACTTCAACCAGCCCTAGGTCCCCCACCCCCGCCCACGGGCCCGGTCCCGGTCGCTGCGTCGGCCGCCGGACCGGGCCCGTGGCGCGCTCCGTGCGAGGGTGGGGGCGTGGAGCCCGAGCCGCTGAACGCCGAGCAGATCGTGGCCATCCGGGCCGCCCACGCCTGGTTCGAGCGCAACAGCGGGTGGGCGCCGCCCGACCCCGACACGCTGGCGGACTGGGTGGCCGAGGGGCTGGCCCGGTGCCCCGACGACTGCGTGGCCGCCCACGACGGCTGGTGCGCCCACGGTCTGGCCTCGTGGTGGCTCGTCCTCCGCGACCTCGAGGCCGACCCGGCCGGCCGTCGCATCCTGGGCTGAGAAAGGCGCCGCTCGGGGCCGGAGCTCGGCGGCGGTTGCCCCACCCGGGAGAACAGGTACGATGCGTAGCGAGAGTGGTCAGACCGACCGCTCTGAGTGGGGGCAGACGATGACGCGGTGGGGATCGGCGGTGGCGGTCTGGGCCGTCGCGAGCGTGGTGGCCATGACGGCGGTGGTCGGCCTGACCCCCGCCCCGGCGGGTGCGGCGGCGCCCGTCGCCATCGCCGGGACGGTGACGGCGGACCTCGGCGGGCCCGTCGCCGGCGTGCGGGTGCGGCTGTACCGGGACGGCGTGGGCTACCTCGAGCACTACGCCGACACCGCGACGAACGGGACCTGGACGATCCCGGGGATCCCGGCCGGGAGCTACCGGGTGGTCTTCACCGACCCGACCCTCGGCCACGTCACCGAGTGGTGGGGCGACACCGTCAGCCGGACGGGCTCGACCGTGGTGACCCTCGGCCCGGACGACGACGTCGTCCTCGATGTGGCGCTGGCCCCGGCCGCCTCGGTGACGGGCACGATCACCGCCGCCGGGGCCTTCGACGTCTACCTGTACGCCGGCGACCCCGCCACCACCTCGGCCACCCAGGTCCTCCGGGCCCAGACCGGCACCTTCTCCTTCGCCGGACTGCCGGCCGGCACCTACCGCGTGCTGGTCAAGGACCCGACGGGGGTGGCGAAGGACCTCTGGTACCCGAACCGGGTCACCCGGGCCGAGGCTCTGCCGATCACCCTGTCGACCGGTCAGGCCTTCACCTCGACCTACCGGCACCCGGCGCCGGGCATCGGTGCGATCGAGGGTGTGGTGATCGACTCCGAGGGCCCGGTGGCCGGGGTGGTGGTGCAGGCCTACAACAGCCTGACCGGCGTCTTCGTGCGTTCGGGGCGCACGGATGAGGACGGCGAGTACCGGATCCCGTCGCTCCCCGCCGGCTGCTACAAGCCGGTCTTCCGGGACCCGACCGGGGCCCATGTGACCGCCTGGGACGGCAGCGGCGACGTCGTCACCAACGTCTTCGGGCCATGCGTGGGGGCGAACAGCACGGTCACCGTCGATCGCGAGCTGATGATCACGTCGACCCTGGCGGGCGTCGTCACGGGCGGCGACACGCCCCTGGCCGGCATCAGGGTCGCCCTCTACCGCGAGGGCGCCACCGTGCGGAGCGTCACCACGGCGGCCGACGGCACGTGGTCGGCGGCCGGGCTCGAGCCGGGGTCCTACACGGTGGGCTACAGCGATCCGAGCCGGACGTTCGTCCCCGAGTACCACCAGGACCGGTCGCGGCTGGCCGACGCCACCCCGATCGCCGTCGAGCCCTTCACGACCATCGACATCCAAGCGGTCCTCGCCCAGCGCTGAGAAAAGTTGACAACGGGATTGTCAGGTTTGGGTGGTGCCCGTATCCTGGGGGCATGGCGATGGACCCGAACCGCTGGACCCTGAAGACCCAAGAGGCGTTCACGGCCGCCACCGAGGCGGCCCGCCACGCCAGCAACCCCGAGGTCACCCCCGACCACCTCCTCCTCGCCCTGGTGGGCCAGGCCGAGGGCGTCGTGCTCCCCATCATCGAGAAGGTGGGTCTCCAGCCCCTGGTGCTCCGGAACGCGGCCCAGGACCGCCTGTCCAAGCTGCCCAAGGCCTACGGCAGCGAGGTCCGGATGGGTCGCGACCTGACCCAGATCCTGGACCTGGCGGACGCGGCGCGGGTCGAGCTCACCGACGAGTACCTGTCCACCGAGCACCTCCTCCTCGGCCTGGCCGACCGGTTGCAGGTCGGTCGGGACGACCTGCTCACCGCCCTGCGCGAGATCCGGGGCAGCCACCGGGTCACCAGCCAGACCCCCGAGTCCAGCTACCAGGCCCTCGAGCAGTACGGCCGCGACCTCACCGAGGCCGCCCGCCAGGGCAAGCTCGACCCGGTCATCGGGCGCGACGAGGAGATCCGCCGCACCATCCAGGTGCTCAGCCGGCGCACCAAGAACAACCCGGTGCTGATCGGCGAGCCGGGCGTGGGCAAGACCGCCATCGTCGAGGGCCTGGCCCGGCGCATCGTCGAGGGCGACGTCCCCGAGGGGCTCAAGAACCGCCGGGTCATCTCGCTCGACATGGGCGGCCTCGTCGCCGGGGCCAAGTACCGGGGCGAGTTCGAGGAGCGGCTCAAGGCCGTCCTCAAGGAGATCACCGACGCCGAAGGCGAGGTCATCACCTTCATCGACGAGCTCCACACCATCGTCGGGGCCGGCAAGGCCGAGGGGGCGATGGACGCCGGCAACATGATCAAGCCCATGCTGGCCCGGGGCGAGCTGCGGCTCATCGGCGCCACCACGCTCGACGAGTACCGCAAGTTCATCGAGACCGACGCCGCCCTCGAGCGCCGCTTCCAGCAGGTCTTCGTGGGCCAGCCCAGCGTCGAGGACACCATCGCCATCCTCCGTGGGCTCAAGGAGCGCTACGAGGTCCACCACGGCGTCCGCATCCAGGACTCCGCCCTGGTGGCCGCGGCCGTGCTGTCGGACCGCTACCTCACCGGGCGCTTCCTGCCCGACAAGGCCATCGACCTGATGGACGAGGCCGCCTCCAAGCTGCGCATCGAGATCGACTCGCTGCCCACCGAGATCGACGTGGTCGAGCGGCGCATCCGCCAGCTCGAGATCGAGCGGGTCGCCCTGGCCAAGGAGACCGATGTCGTCTCGGCGGAGCGGCTGGCCGCTCTCGACAAGGAGCTGGCCGACCTGTCCGAGCAGTCATCGGGCATGAAGGCCCACTGGCAGGGCGAGAAGGAGGCCATCGAGGACATCCGCGAGCTCAAGGAGTCGCTGGAGGCCCGGCGCTCCGAGCTCGAGCGCGAGCCCGACCTCGAGAAGGCGTCGGAGATCCGCTACGGCCAGATCCCGGCCCTGGAGAAGCAGGTCGACGTGGCCACGGCCCGCCTGGCCGAGCTCCAGGAGACCAAGCGGATGCTCAAGGAGGAGGTCGACGAGGACGACGTCGCCGGCATCGTCGCCTCGTGGACCGGCATCCCCGCGGCCCGGATGATGGAGGGCGAGATGGCCAAGCTCGTCCGCATGGAGGACGTGCTCCACGCCCGGGTGGTGGGCCAGGACGAGGCCGTCACCGCCGTGGCCAACGCCATCCGCCGCAGCCGGGCCGGCCTGTCCGACCCCGACCGTCCCATCGGCTCGTTCCTCTTCCTCGGCCCCACCGGCGTGGGCAAGACCGAGCTGGCCCGCACCCTGGCCGAGTTCCTCTTCGACGACCCCAAGGCCATGGTCCGCATCGACATGAGCGAGTACATGGAGAAGCACACCGTGTCCCGTCTCATCGGGGCGCCCCCCGGCTATGTCGGCTACGGCGAGGGCGGCCAGCTCACCGAGGCGGTCCGGCGCCGGCCCTACTCGGTGATCCTCCTCGACGAGATCGAGAAGGCCCATCCCGACGTGTTCAACGTGATGCTCCAGGTCTTCGACGAGGGCCGGCTCACCGATGGCCAGGGTCGCACCGTCGACTTCACCAACACCGTGCTGATCATGACGTCGAACCTGCCCGGCGACCCCCGGGACTTCTTCAAGCCGGAGTTCATCAACCGCATCGACGACATCGTCCGGTTCCGGGCGCTCACCGAGGACGACCTGGGCCACATCGTCGAGATCCAGCTCGAGGCGCTGCGCAAGCGGCTGGAGGAGCGGCGCATCAGCCTCGAGGTCGATGCCGAGGCGCTGGCCCTGCTGGCCAAGGAGGGCTTCGACCCCGCCTACGGCGCCCGCCCGCTCAAGCGGGTCATCCAGCGGGAGGTGGGCGACCGCCTCGCCATCTCGATCCTCGAGGGCAAGGTCACCGACGGCGACACCGTCAAGGTCGCCGTCGACGACCACAGCGACATCACCGTCTCGATCTGACCCTCAGCTGCCCCGGTCCCAGACGGCGATCTGGGCCCAGGCGGAGAAGGTGTGGGCCCGGCGGTGGAAGGCCACGTAGCGCCCGTCGGCGGAGGTCGTCGGGGACGACTCGTCGGTGTCGGTGGCGCCGATGTGGGCGACGGCCCCGGTGGCCCGCTCCCAGACGAAGACGTCGGGCGAGTCGATGGTGTCACCCGGGAACAGCCCGTTGGCCCAGGACGTGAACGCCACCGTGGCGCCGTCGGCGGCGATGTCGGCGGCGGGCGTGGCGTTGTCGCCCTCGGAGATGACGGTGATGGCACCGGTGGTGCCGTCCCGCAGGGAGAGCGATCCGACGTTGACGCCGTACTTGGCGTAGGCGACGTCGCCGTCGTCGGTGACGTCGAGGGGGGAGACGTCGCCGGTGAGGATCGCGGTGGTGGTCCCCCCGGTCCGCTCCCACATGTCGAGGGTGGGGGGCACGTGGAACGCGCCCTTGTCCTGGAAGATGATCCGACCGCCGTCGGCGGAGATCTGCGGGCCGGCGAACGAGCGGTCGCCCTCGCTCACCAGCTCGGTCAGGCCCGCGGTGCGGTCCCAGACGAAGATGTCCTCCGCCTCGTCGTCCCCGTCCCCGGTGAGCAGATCCGTGGCGTCGCTCGAGAAGGTGACGTAGCGACCGTCGGCCGAGACGTCGGGGAAGCCCGAGTCGTCGTTGCCGTCCGTGATCCGTGTGAAGGTGTCGGTCTGGCGGTCCCAGGAGAACACGTCGGCGTGGCCGTCGCCGTCGCCGGGCAGGAGGTCGGTGGCGTTGGTCAGGAAGACGACGTGGCGACCGTCCGCCGAGAGGGCGACGCTGCGGATCGAGGCGTTGGTGTCGGTGACCTTGGTGACGGCGCCCGTGGTCCGGTCGAGCAGGAACAGGTCCTTGGTCTCGTCGTCGCCCGGCACCAGGTCGGGGGACGTGGAGGTGAAGGCGACCCAGTGACCGTCATCGGAGATGGACGCCGAGGTGGAGTTCCCGTCTTGGCCGTTGGTGTACTGGGTGGTGACCGGCGCCGGCGGGACGGCGCACTGGGTGACGGCGCGGTCGTAGGCCTCGGCCGAGGAGGCCAGCTGCACGGCCAGCTGGACGTCGTCGATGGTGGTCAGGCGGCCGACCCAGTAGTCCCGGCCGGCGGTGTCGGGCGTCCGGCCCAGGATCTCCTGGTAGAGCGTCGTGACCCGGGCCCGGCGGTTCTCGACCGACCCGACCAGGGCCTTGGCCACGCCGCCGCGTCCGCGTCGGGGGACCTCGCCGGCCCAGTACGAGACGTCGGCCGAGGTCGGGGCCCGCCCCATGATCCGGGGGAAGACGTCGGCCACGAAGCCCGGAGCCGTGCTCCCGGCCCGGGCGTACACCTCCGGCGAGCCGTAGACCAGGGCGGTGAGGGTCACGACCCGCTCGCCGGCGCGCAGCCGATCGATCCAGTACCCCAGGTCGGCCACCCCCGGCGGCCGGTCCAGGGCGGCGTCGTAGATGCCGACGACGACCGCCTCGAGCCACTCGTCCGAGACGGCCAGGGCCCGGGGGAGCGCCGGACGCACCGGGCCGGGGCCGACCCGGTCGGCCCACTGCTGGATCTCGTAGACGCTGGCCGGATGGTCGAGGAACACCTCGATGAGGGTCCCGGTGTAGCAGCGATCCGGCGCCGTCTGCGTCACCGCCGGGGCCGGGAGGGCCGCTCCCGTCGCCACGCTCGCCGCCACTGCCACCGCCGTCGTCCATCGTCGAAGAGAGACCACCATGCACCCCCGAGGGCATCCGCCTGTTGTCGTTCCGCGCCGGCACCCTACGCCCGCGCCGGCCGTCCGTCACCCCCCTTCCGTGTCCCCGGACCCGTGACCCGACCGCGGACGACGGCACCGTGTCGGTGGACGCACCTGCGACACTGGTGCCGTGACCGACCGTGGGCCGCAGGTGAGCGAGGCGGACCGCCGCGCCCTGGCGCGCCAGGCCACGGCCCTGGCCGCCGCCGAGACCGACGACGAGGGCACCGCCGACCCGCGCGCCGCCCGCATCGCCGAGGTCGACAGGTGGCGGGCCGAGCACGACATCGAGCCGCTGTCCACCGAGCCGGAGCTCCACCGCCTTGCCCGAGATCGAGGACTCCTACGTCGCGTTCCGTGATCGGCTGGAGGCCCTCGGTCTCGAGCCGGTCCTGATCGGCGCCCTGGCGGCCCAGCGCGATCGGTGGGCGGCGGCGCGGGCGGGCTGACCTGGGGCTGGCGGCGCCGTTGATCGCGAGGGGGCAGGGCTCGTACCGTCGGGCGGGCGGGTCGGAGCTCGCGAGGTGATCGATGGGACGACGGACCATGACCCGGGGGGCGGGCGCGCTGGCGCTCGCCGCCGCGCTGGCCGGCCTGGTGCCGGCGACGCCGCCCGCCGCCGCGCTGGCCCGGACGGTCGACCACGAGGTCACGACCACGCCGGCCGGCGCCCTGACGTCGACGACCGTGGCCATCGACGAGGCGACGACGGCCCGCCGCCGGGCGGCACCGATCGAGGTCGCCGTCGAGCCCGGGACCCAGATGGTCGGCGTCTCCTGGGCCGGCGGCGACGACGTCGAGGTCCAGGTGGCCGCGCCCGAGGGCGACGGCTGGGGGCCGTGGGCCGACCTCCACCCCGATGGCCCCGACGGCTCCGACGGCGGCCGGGTGGGCGGGCGGACGGGCGTCGGACCGGCGTGGCTGGGCACCGCCGGCGTCGATCGCGTCGCCGTCCAGGTCGTGGCCGGCGCGCCCACCGCCCTGCGGGTCGAGGCCATGCGGTTCGCGGCGTCGCCCACGGCGCGGGCGGTCACCTACGACCGTCCGGCCACACCGGCGGGCGGGCCCGCCATCGCCACGCGGGCGTCGTGGGCGCCCGGCGGCTGGCAGGGCTGGCGCGATGGCTGCACGCCGGCCCCGACGGTGATGGGCGCCCTGCGCTTCGCCGTGGTCCACCACACCGACGGCACCAACTCCTACGGCGCGGCCGACGTCCCCGGGATCCTGGCCGGCATCTACCGCTTCCACACCGGCACCAACGGCTGGTGCGACATCGCCTACAACCTCTTCGTCGACCGCTTCGGCACCGTCTGGGAGGGCCGCACGGGTGGGCTGAGCGCGCCGATCATGGGCGGCCACGCCAAGGGCTTCAACACCAACAGCGTGGGCATCGCCATGATCGGCTCCCACGTCAGCACGGCCCCCAGCGCGGCGGCCATGACGGCCCTGCGCGACGTGCTGGCGTGGAAGCTCGGGTCGCACGGGGTCGACCCGCAGACCAGCACCCCGATCGTCAGCCAGGGCAGCCCCCGGTACCCGGCGGGCCAGACCGTGGTGCTGCCGACGGTGCAGGGCCACCGGGACAGCGGCGTCACCGCCTGCCCCGGCAACCTTCTCTACGGACGCCTGCCCGGACTGCGGAACGACGTGGCCGCCCGGATCGCCGCCACCAACGTGCCCGCCACCTGGTCGCCGTCGACCACCGGAGCCGTCTTCTTCGGACGGATCGACGACGCCGCCCTGGGCCGCCGGGCCGCCAACGGCCGGGCCGGCCACTACACCAGCCTGGTCACACGGGGCGGCTGGCCCCGCGACGCCCTGGCCACCGCCATCGTCCTCAGCGCCGCCACCGACGCCCGCATCGGCGGGCCGGACCGGCTCTACCGGGCCGCCTTCGGGCGGGAGGCCGAGACGTCCGGCCTGCGCTACTGGGTCGGGCGGAGGGATGCGGGGATGAGCCTCACGTCGATGGCCCACCAGTTCAG
>DASYLG010000313.1:0-1611 GCA_036009685.1 Iamia sp.
TTCAGCTGATCGATCCGTCGGTACAGGGCGATGCCGGGCGGGATGGCCGACACGGCGAAGAAGATCGCCAACGAGATGATCCACACCCAACCGCCGTACCACGCCAAGAGCCGGCTCATCTTCCCTCCCCTGGGACCCCGCAGCCATCCTCCGGGTCGCCCTCGACGCTACCTCAGCGACACCGAGCCGTCCGCCTGGACGGCGAGCGATGACGCGACGACGCCCGCCCCCTCGACGCCCGTCGGCGCCGGGGCGCGGGCGCCTCGGTCGGAGCTGAGATCGTCAGACGGCGCGGAGCTTCTTGAAGGCGATGCCTCCGAGGGCGGCGACGATCAGGAGGAGGAGGAGCTTCTTGGCCATCCCGCCACCGTAGCGGTCACCCGGGGCGCGGGCGCGTCCGACGGCGTCAGTCGGCGACGCCGACCACGGCGGTGACCTTCGTGGGCGTCACCCGCACGACCATCTCGGGCGGCACGGCGTTGCGCCGGCCGTAGGCCTCGGCCTGGTCCTCGCCCATGTAGCGGGCGGCGAGGCGGGTGGCCCAGTGCAGGAGCTCCTCGGGGTCGGTCGAGGTCGTGGTGGTGCCGGCGATGGTGACGAAGCTGAACGGCGGGGACTCGTCGTCGACGCAGAGGCTGACCCGGCCGTCGCGGAGGATGGCCTTGCCCTTGACCGTGTCGGCCGAGGTGGTGAACACGACCTCGTCGCCGTCGACGGCGATCCAGATCGGCGCCACGTGGGGGCTGCCGTCCTTCCGCACCACGGCCAACTTGGCGGTGTGGGCGGGGAGGGCGGACAGGAAGTCCTGCCACCAGCCGTCGGGCGCTGCGGTGTATCCCATGGTCCGCCCAACCCGCCTCCAACGAGGACGATTCCCCGTTGTCATACCCCCTCGCTACGGTCGTCCCGTGGAGCTGATCCTCGTCCGCCACGGCGAGCCCCTCTGGGTCGTCGATGGCCGCAACCACAACGATCCCGAGCTGACCGCTCGGGGCCACGCCCAGGCCGCGCTCGTCGCCGCCCGGCTGGCCGATCCCGAGGTCGAGCCGGCCGACGGCCCGGTCGACCTCCTCCTCGTCAGCCCGGCCCGGCGGGCGCAGGAGACGTGCGCCCCCATCGCCGCCACCCTCGGCCTCGATCCCGTCACCCATCCGTGGCTGGTCGAGATGGGGATGCCCGACGCGTGGGACGACCAGCCCATCGAGGTGGTCGAGGCGGCCTTCGCCGAGCAGCGGTCCAAACCCCGGATGGAATGGTGGGACGGCCTGCCGGGCGCCGAGACCATGCAGGACTTCCACGACCGGGTGGCGGGCGGGCTCGACGCCACCCTCGCCGAGCTCGGCGTCCGCCCCGCCCTCGACCATGCCCTCTGGGACGTGGCCGACGACGCCCCCGCCCGGGTCGTGGCCGTGGCCCACGGCGGCACCAACAGCACCCTCGTCGCCCACCTCCTCGGCGTCGAGAAGGAGCCGTGGGACTGGTACCGGTTCGTCATGGGCCACGCCTCGGTGGCGGTGCTCCGCACCCAGCCCCTCGCCGGCGCCCACATCTGGTCGCTCTGCGCCCTGGGCGACGCCACCCACCTCGAGCGCGCCGACCGCACCGCCTGAC
>DASYLG010000314.1:0-3912 GCA_036009685.1 Iamia sp.
GACCCAGAGGACGTGCTCCTGGCTCAGGGCCAGGTCGGTCAGGTGGCCGACGACGCCGGTCATCAGGCCCCGGCCGGTCGCGGCCACGTGGAGCCAGTAGCCGACCTCGACGCCCCCCGGCCCCATCCGGTCGTGCAGGCCCACGCCACCGAGGACCGCGCCGGTGGCCCGGTCGAAGACCCCGTAGACGGCCTCGTGCCCGTCGGCCGCCCGGGCGTCGGAGTCGGCCCGGAAGCGGTGGAAGGCCTCCTCGGTCGCCCCCTCGGGGGTGGCCCACACCATCCAGGGCTGGAGGTGGTCGAGGCTGTCGAGGACGGCGACGGTGAGGGCGGCCACGTCGGCGTCGGCCCAGCGCCGGAGGATCAACTCACCCAGGTCGTCGACGGTCTCCGGCGGCCACGGCACCGATCCATCCCACCACCCCCGCCGGGGCCGGCGCGCCGGTTTCCTCAAAGTACCCTCTGGTCACCCGTTCGGGGTGTGGTCGGGGGTGGATGCGGCGCCGTCGTGGAGACCGCGGAGATAGGCCTCGAGCAGGTCCATCTGGCCCGGCGACAGCTCCCGGATGCGACGGCTGAAGGCGGTGACGCGCAGCTCCGAGACCTCGTCGGCGGACCGGTCGCGCACCGGCGGCACGAGCGCCGTCGACAGGTCGGTGGGCTCGAGCCCCAGCGTCTCGGCCAGGGCGGGCAGGAGCTTGACCCGGGGCTGGGTCTCGCCCGTCAGCCACTTGGAGACCGTCTGCTGGCGGACCCCGACCTGGCTCGCCACATCGGCCTGGCTGAGGCCCAGCAGCAGCATCTGCTCGCGCAGCAGCTCGGCGAGCGGAGCCGAGGCGGTCGGTGACACAGTCCGTAGTGTTCCACACCTTGAAGGCGTGACGGAAGGCGGGGCCAGGTCTCCCAGGGGTGCCTCGGGGCCCTACCCTGCGCACCGTGGCCAGGGCACGGTGGGACGGGTGGGACGACGAGCGCTTCGCCGACCACCCCGTCGT
Organism: Iamia sp.; assembly: GCA_036009685.1. Lineage (GTDB taxonomy): Bacteria > Actinomycetota > Acidimicrobiia > Acidimicrobiales > Iamiaceae > Iamia. The sequence goes on from DASYLG010000314.1 coordinate 995, forward strand.
GGCCGACGCCGTGCTGGAGGACGGCGCCGCCCACGAGGGCGTGGCCCTCGACGACGCCACCGTGCTCGACGGGGTGGCCGACGACGTGGACCTCAGCGACGTGCGGATCACCGGCCCGGGCCTCTCCGGATCGGAGATCACCGACCTCAAGGTGGCCGACAGCCTGGTGCTCGGGGCCGACCTGGCCGGCGTGCGGTGGCCGGGAGCCTTCCTCCGGCAGGTCGAGGTGCGCGACGCCCGGTTGACCGGGGCCGACCTCACCGAGGCCCGGCTCACCGGCGTGCGTCTGCGCCGGTGCCGGCTCGACAGCGTGGTGCTGGCCGACGCCCACCTGCGCGACGTCCGCTTCGAGGACTGCGTCCTCACCGACGTCTTCCTCGGCGGGGCCCGGCTCGAGCGGGTGGCCTTCGCCGGCTGCGACCTGGCCCACGCCGACCTCGACGGCAGCCGGCTCGACCGGGTCGACCTGCGAGGGTCGGGCGTGTCCGAGGTGGCCCGGCTGGGAGCCCTCCGCGGCGCGGTGGTGGACGAGGCGCAGGTCATGGCCATGGCCACCCGGCTGGCGCAGCAGGCCGGCCTCGTCCTGCGCCCCGACCGGGGCGAGGAGCCGGGCGACGCCTGGTGAGCCCGGGTGCGACTGGTAGGTTGGCGGTCGCACCGCTCGGACACGGGGATGCATGGAGCTCGTCAAAGGTCATCGCGGCAGGGTCGACCAGCTCACGTCCGCGACCACGTTGGAGCTGGGTGTCACCCTGGCCGGGCCGTCGACCTACGACGTCAGCCTCTTCGCCCTCGATGCCGACGGCCGGCTGAGCGACGACGCCTACCTGGTCTTCTACAACCAGCCGGCCTCGCCCGACGGCAGCCTGCGGGTCGCGGCCCGGGCCGACGGCGGCGACTTCACCGTCGACCTGTCCGCCGTCCCCGGCTGGATCCACCGCCTGGTCCTCACCGTGGCCATCGACGGCACGGGCACCATGGCCCAGCTGGGGCAGGGCCGCATCGCCGTCCGCGCCGGCGGCCAGGAGGTCGCCGGCCACACCACCACCGGAGCCGACTACGCCGCCGAGCGGGCGCTGATGCTCATCGAGCTCTACCGCAAGGACGGGTGGCGGCTCACGGTCGTGGACCAGGGCTTCGACGGTGGCATGGCCGCGCTGGTCCGCCACTTCGGTGGCGAGGTCGACGACGCCCCGGCTGCCCCGCCACCCCCACCCGCCGCGCCGCCGCCGGCCGCCGCGCCGCCGGCGCCGGCGGTGAACCTGGGCAAGGTCACGCTCGACAAGGGCCGGGTCTCGCTGGCCAAGAACCAGACCGTCTCCCTGGCCAAGGGGGGCAAGCCGGTGCTGAGCAAGGTGGCCATGGGCCTGGGCTGGGACCCGGCCACCGCCGGCAGCAGCATCGACCTCGACGCCTCCTGCCTGGTCATGGATGCGAACGGCGAGAAGCTGGACATGGTCTGGTTCGTCGCCAAGTCGGGGGCGGGCGGGGCCGTCGTCCACAGCGGTGACAACCTCACCGGTGCGGGCGAGGGCGACGACGAGGTCATCACCGTCGACCTCGGCCAGGTGCCGCCCGCGGCCGACGTCCTCCTGTTCACGGTGAACAGCTACAAGCGCCACCCCTTCACCCAGGTCGTCAACGCCTACTGCCGGCTGTTCGACGTGGGCACCGGCGACGAGCTGGTCCACTTCGCCCTCACCGGCTCGGAGCCGCGCACCGGCGTGTTCATGGTCGCCATCTTCCGCAGCGGCGCCGGCTGGGACATGACCGCCCTCGGCGTCTTCGAGGACGGCCGGACCGTCCGGGAGATGGTCGGCCCGGCCAAGGCGGTCCTGGCCACCCTGGATCGCACGTGAGTCGACGGATCAGCTGGCACTTCACGGAGGAGTCCGTGTTCAGCCCGGGGTTCTGGTACGTCGACTGGGGCGACCCGGTCAACGAGGGGATCATCACCCTGACCCAGGCCGTCTCGATGGCCGACACGCCCATGTGGTGCATCCACGAGCACGCCCTGGTCCTGCGGCGGATCGTCGCCGCCTCCGAGAGCCTCCTCGACGATCTCGACCAGGCCCTCAGCCACGACTTCGACGAGCCCCGGCCGGTGGCGGCCGACTCGCCCCTCGCCGGCACGGTCCTGGCCGCCTACCGGTCGCTCCACCACGCCTACGTCCTCCTGGTCGATGCGCTGGTCGAGTCGCGCAAGGGCCGGCTCGAGCGCGACCTGCGGGCCCAGCGCGACGAGGCTGCCGATCTCTGTCTGGTCATGGCCGACGCCTACAACTGCACCCTCCACCTCCGCCGCCGGCTCCCCGATGACCTCTGAGGGCGCCGCCGCGACCCGGGCGCCCGTGCGACCCGTCGTGCTGGCCGACCTCGACGGCACGCTCGTCCACTCCCGGCGCCGCGTGCCCGAGCCCGACGGCCACCGGGTCGTCGAGGTCTACGAGGGCCGCGACGTCGGGTTCATGACGCAGGAGGCGTGGGACCTCCTGGCCCAGGTGCAGGCGCGCGGCTACCTGGTCCCGGCCACGGCCCGGACGATCCGGCAGTTCTCCCGCATCCGCTTCCCCGAGCCACCCCGCGTGGCCATCCTGGCCGGTGGCGCCATCGTCTGGGTCGACGGCGAGATCGATCCGGTGTGGGACGCCGAGGTCCAGGGCCGCCTCGACGCCGCCGGGGCGTCGGTGGCCGAGGTGGCGGCCCGGCTGGGCGAGCTGCCCACCACCGAGGAGCCCCGCATCGGCGACGACCGCTTCGCCTACGTGCGGGTCGCCCCCGAGGCCGACGTCGCCGGGTTCACCGCCTGGTGCGCGGAGAGGGGCTGGCGGGTCGTCCACCAGGACGGGCGCATCTACTGCCACCCCCACGGCCTCTCGAAGAGCTCACCCCTGCCCCGCGTGGCCGAGCTGGTGGGG
>DASYLG010000315.1:0-4269 GCA_036009685.1 Iamia sp.
CCCGGCACCGCCTGCGCCGGGCGTCCGACCACAACGCCCGGGCCAAGGCCCTCAACGAGCTGCAGGATCATCTCGGACTGCCCACCGCCCCGCTCCGCATCGAGTGCTACGACATGAGCCACATCCAGGGCAGCGACTACGTGGGCTCGATGGTGGTCATGGAGGACGCCCTGCCGAAGAAGAGCGAGTACCGCCGGTTCAAGATCAAGGACGTGGACGGCAACGACGACTTCGCCGCCATGGAGGAGGTCCTGACCCGCCGGCTCACGGCCTACCTCGCCGAGCGGAAGCGTCCGCCGGCCGAGCGGGAGGGCAAGTTCGCCTACCCGCCCCAGCTGCTGCTGGTCGACGGCGGCAAGGGCCAGCTCGGTGTGGCCATCAAGGTGCTGGCCGAGCTGGGGCTGGACGAGGAGATCCCCGCGGCGTCGTTGGCCAAGCGGTTCGAGGAGGTCTACCTGCCGGGCCAGGCCGACCCCGTCCGGCTGCCCCGGCAGTCCGAGGCGCTCTACCTGCTCCAGCGGATCCGCGACGAGTCCCACCGCTTCGCCATCACGTTCCACCGCGAGCTGCGCGACAAGCGGATGACCAAGTCGGTGCTCGACGACATCCCCGGCCTGGGCGAGACCCGGAAGAAGCGGCTGATCAAGGAGATGGGTGGCACCCGGGCCGTGCAGGCCGCCTCGCTCGAGGAGCTGAAGGCCCTCTCGTGGCTGCCCGACAAGGTGGCCGAGGCGGTCCACGCCAAGGTCCACAAGGTCTGACGCGGTGGCCCCGCTGCGACGCGCCCTGTGGCTGGCCCGGAATCGCCTCCGCCATCGGGGCATCCTGTCGCCCGAGGTCCTGCCGACCGGGGTCCGGCTCACGACCTACAACATCGGCCGCGGCGCCCGGGGCGACCGGGGGGCGCGCAGCACCACCCTCGACCGGGTCGCCGCCACCATCGCCGCCGAACGACCCGACGTCGTCGCCCTCCAGGAGATCCACGAGCCCGACCTGCCGGTCATCGTCGATGCCCTCCGCCGCCACCACGACCTCGACTACCACGCCGCCTTCGGGGCCGCCCTCACCGCCGAGGCCATGGCTGCGCTCGTCGAGCGGGCTCGCACCCGGCCCGGCTTCGACGAGGCGTTCTACGCCGACCGCACGAGCGCCTTCGGCGTCGCCGTCTTGTCCCGCACCCCGCTGGACGACGTGCGGGTGGAGGTGCTGCCGGGGGCGGGCGAGCGGCGCATCGCCGTCGTCGCCCGCACCACGCTCGCCGGCCTGGCGTCCACCGTGATCGCCACCCACCTGGCCACCGTGTCGGCGGCGGCCGTCCGCGACGAGCAGACCCGGGCCGTGCTCGCCCTCGCCGCCGCGGCCCGCGGCCCCGTGGTGGTGGCCGGCGACCTCAACCAGGAGCCGGCCGACGTGGCGGCCACCCTGGCCACGTCGCACGCCGCCCTCGCCGCCGCCACCGACCCCGACGTGCCGACCCTCGGCCGGCGCACGATCGACCACGTCCTCGTCGGCCCGGGCGTCGTGGCGCGGGGCGCCAAGGTGGGCGAGGCGGGCGTCTCCGACCACCGGCCCGTCACGGTGGCGCTCACCCTGGGGTGATCCCGGTACGGTGCCGCCGTGCGCTGCGAAGTCGTCGCCGTCGGGACCGAGCTCCTCCTGGGGCAGATCACCGACACCAACTCGTCCTGGATCGGGGAGCAGCTGGCGCTGGTCGGCATCGACTCCCTCCGCCAGACCAAGGTCGGCGACAACCTCGGCCGGATGGTCGAGGTCATCGGCGAGGCGATCGACCGGGCCGATGCGGTGATCGTCTGCGGCGGGCTGGGCCCGACCCAGGACGACATCACCCGTGACGCCATCGCCCGGGTCATGGGCGTCGACCTCGAGCTCGACGACGAGGTGGCCGAGCGCATCCAGGCCATGTTCGGGGGCCGGGGCCGCCGGATGCCCATGAACAACCTGCGCCAGGCCGAGGTGCCGATCGGGGCCACGGCCATCGCCGACCCCCAGCCCGGCACCGCCCCCGGCCTGCTCTGCCCGCTGACCCGTCCCGGCCCCGACGGCGAGCCGGTCGAGAAGGTCATCTACGCCGTGCCCGGCGTGCCCTACGAGATGATGGAGATCGTCACCAAGGCGATCCTCCCGGACCTCCAGCGCCGGGCCGGCATCACCGCGGTCATCCGCAGCCGCACCCTCCGCACGTGGGGCGAGAGCGAGTCGGGGCTGGCCGAGCAGCTGGCCGACCGCATCATCGCCCTCGACCGGGCCGCGGCCGCCGGCGAGGCCGCCGGCGCCGTCACCATCGCCTTCCTGGCCTCCGGCATCGAGGGGCTCAAGGTCCGGCTTACGGCCAAGGCCGACACCGACGAGGCCGTCGCCGCCCTCCTGGCCGCCGAGGAGGCCGAGGTCCGGGCCGTCCTCGGCCCCGACCTGGTCTTCGGCACCGACGACGACACCATGGAGAGCGTGGTGCTCGCCCTGCTGGGCGAGCAGGGCCTGACCCTCGGGCTGGCCGAGTCGCTCACCGGCGGGCTGGTCTCGTCCCGCATCACCGACGTCCCCGGGGCGTCGAAGGTGTTCCGGGGATCGATCGTCTCCTACGCCACCGAGGTGAAGGACGACGTCCTGGGCGTGACCGAGCGGCCGGTCGTGTCGGCGGCGGCGGCCGAGGCCATGGCCACCGGCGCCCGCCGGGTCCTGGGCGCGGACGTGGGCCTGGCCCTCACCGGCGTGGCCGGGCCCGACGAGCAGGACGGCGAGCGCCCCGGCACCGTCTTCGTGGGTCTCGACCTCGACGGTGAGGTGTCGTCGGTCCGGCTCCAGCTCCCCGGCGACCGCCCCCGGGTCCGCCAGTTCTCCACCATCTCGGCCCTGGGTCTCCTCCGCGCCCGGCTGGCCGGGCGGACGTGAGCGACAACTCCCAAGGGTCAGCGGACGCCATGTGGGCCTCTCCTGTCGGATGGCCCTGGATGACCGGCACACGGCGTGACATCCGTGGCAGGGTGGGGCCATGAGGCTCTTCGTGGCGGCGTGGCCGCCGCCTGAGGTGCAGGCCGTCCTGCGCTCGGTCCCCCGTCCCGAACGGGCGGGCCTGCGCTGGATGCCCGAGGAGAGCTGGCACGTCACCCTGCGGTTCCTGGGCGAGGTGTCCGACCCGGCGCCGGTGATCGAGGCCCTCCGGTCCGAGCTGTCCGGACGGGGTGCCCGGCCGGCGTCCCTCGGCGACGTCACCAGCACCCTGGGCACGGTGCTCGTCGTGCGGGTCGAGGGGCTGCGGTCGCTGGCCACCCTCGTCCGCCTCGCCACCTCCCGGCTGGGCGACCCGCCCCGGCCCGACCCGTTCGAGGGCCACATCACCGTGGCTCGCGGCGGACGCCGCGGGATCGACACCGACCTGGTGGGCCAGGCGGTCAAGACCGGCCCCTCCACCACCTGGGACGTCGGCGAGGTCGCCCTGGTCCGGACGGTGGTGGGCGGTCCCACCGCCGGTCCGTCGACCACGACCTACGAGACGCTCGCCACCATCCCGCTCACCTGACGGTCACGGCTCCCAGAGCCGGAGCCGCACCTCGGCGATGCGCCCCTCGTCGTCGACCCGCACGACGACGGCGAACCAGTCCAGGCAGCTGTCGATGTCGACCGCGGCGTAGGCGTAGAGGTCGTCCTCGACCGGGTCGAGGATCTCACCGGCACAGGTCGGGGTCGGGGCGGCCGGGTGCTCGGCGCTGACGTTGGCCGAGGTCAGGCGGTCGAGGATCGACACCGGGCCGCCCTGGGCCCAGCGCCCGTCCAGCTCGAGGGTCCAACGATCCCCGTCGAGCAGGTCGTCGTCTCCGATGACGACGTCGGCGGTGGTGTCGCCGACGAACCCGACCGTGACCTCGTCGGCGAAGGCTCCCGGGGTGACGCCCGGGTCGTCGTCCTCGGCCAGGCCGTAGAGGGCGCCCAACGGGCGCGCCGCCTCGGTCTCGGCCTCGGTGGCGGCGCCCGGATCCACCGGCGCGGTGGTGGTGGGGGCCGGATCGGGCACCGGGGTGGTGCCGACGCTGGTGCTCGGGGGCACCACCTCGTCCGTGTCGGCCATCGTCGTGGCCGAGCGGTGGTCGGTCAGGTCGGGGAGCGACGCGTCGCCGAGGGTGGGCGAGAGCAAGGCCGGGTCGGGGTCCGGGTCGACGGCGCGCACGGCGGCGGCCCACTCGTCGGCGCTCACCGGCCGGAGGACGCCCACCAGGGCCCGACCGGTCTCACCGTCGGGATCGTCCTCCTGTC
>DASYLG010000316.1:0-11906 GCA_036009685.1 Iamia sp.
CCCTCGGAGAAGCGCTGCAGGTCGTGGGCGCTCTGGGCCAGGGTCATGGGGTTGCGGGCGAAGGCGACGGCGATGTTGGTGCCGATCTCGATCCGCTCGCTGTGCTCGGCGGCCAGCAACAGGGTGAGGAACGGGTCCTGGTTGGTCTCCGACGCGAACACGCCGTCGAACCCGGCGGCCTCGGCCTGCTTCACGCCGTCGGCGATGCCCGTGAGGTCACCGCCGACGCCTCCGTCGACCTTCATGCCTGCTCCTCCGTGTTGGTGTCGTCGTGGATGTCGTGGATGTCGTGGGTGAGCTTGTCGAGCCGCAGGCGCAGCTCGGCGACCTGTTCGACCAGGCGGGCCTCGGCGTCGCTGACGATGGCGCCGGTGATCCGGTCCTGTTCGTGGGCCCCGGCCAGGTCGGCGCGGAGGCTCTCGAGGTCGGCGGCGGTGGCGTCGGCCCGGAGGGCCAGGCGGGTGGCCTCGGCCTGCTGCTCGTCGTCGGCGGCCGCCGCCTGGTCGGCCCGGACGGCGCCGTCGTGGACCTTGTCGTTGGTGCGGTCGACCCGGTCGGAGAGGGCGGCCAGCCGCTCGGCCAGCTCGGCCACGGCGTCGGCCAGGGCGGTGGTGACCTCGTCGTGATGGCGGTCGCGCCCGCCGAGGAGGCGGTCGACGACCTTGCCCACGGTGCCGGGCGGGCCGGCGGGCGGGGTGGCCACCGCGGCTCGGGCCCGGTCGACGGCTTCGACGGGGCGCTGGGCGGCGGCGTCGGGGCGGGGCGGGGTGCGCACGGTGTGGGTCGGGGCGGCACCGGTCACGGGGACCTCCTCGGGCAGGGGGCGGAGGGCGTCGGGGATGCTGGCGGTGTCGGCCTCGGGGCCGACGGCCCAGACGAGCAGGCCGGCGGCGTCGTCTCCGGGCACGGCGGGGTAGCGCCGCTGGAGGTCGGGGGCCTCCTGGCGGACGACGTCGAGGTAGGGCCCCACGCCGTCGGGCGCGGTCGGCGTGCGCAGCCAGGTCTCCCAGGCCGCCCCACCGTCGGCGGCGAAGGGGTTCGGCGGCACCGGGGTGCGGCCGGTCGGGTCGGCCTCGGCGGCGAGCAGGGCGGTGCGGAACAAGAAGCGGGCCCGGCGGTCGACCTCGACGCCGCGGGCGGTGTGCGACCAGTGGTAGCCGAGGGCCCGGTCGGCGTCGGCGTCGACCGATCGGCGGCGGGCCAGCCACTCCCGGCACTGGCGGGCCACAGCGGGCACGTCGGCCAGGGCGACGCGGGGTCGGTCCTCGGCAAAGGCGCTCAGCAGCCAGGGCCGGGCGTCGGTGAGACCCGAGTAGTGGAAGCAGCGCACCGGCCGGTCGACCACGCACAGCCGGCCGTCGACCCAGGCGGTGGGCCGCTCGTGCAGGTTCCAGTAGGCGAGGTCGTAGGTGGGATCGCGCAGCACGTGGTGGTCGAACAGCACGGGGACGAAGTCGAGCCAGCGCTGGTCGGCCAGCATCATCATGTCGGGCCGGCCGAGGGCGTCCCGGCGCAGCCGCTCCTCCCACCAGTCGAGGAACGGGCCGCTCGACCGGCGCACGGCGATGAGGCCGCCGTTGTACATGCCGGCGCCGAGCAGCCCCGGCTCGTCGGGCAGCCGGCCGTCGCGGGGCACGGGATCGAGCACGTGGGGGACGAGGACGACGTCGTGCTCGGCGGCCGCCGCCACCAGCTCGTCCATGGGGTCGAGGACCTCGACGTCGCCGTCGACGTAGACCCCGACGTCCGCCTGCTCGAGCGTGCGCCGCAGGGCGAGGGGCTTGAGGGCGCAGGCGATCTCGAACGGGCTGTAGATGGCCGCCATGGCCAGCAGCTCGTCGGCCGGGAGGCCCAGGTCGGCCGGGGTGACCAGCTCGACGTCGCGGTGGGTCCAGGCCGCCGGCGGCATGTGGTCGCCGTCGACGACGAGGATCGTGAACCGGGCGCCGGGGTGGTGGTCGACGAAGGAGCGGGCGGCCAGGCGGGCGTCGGCCAGGTAGCTGCGGGTGGCGACGGTGCAGCCGCCGACCGCGAGGGCCCCCGCGCCGCCCACCGGTTACGCCCCGCCCTGGTCGCGCAGGAAGCGCTCGAGCTCGGCGGCCAGCTCGTCGCCCGACGGGATCTCGCCCTCGGACGGGGACTCGTCGGCGTCGGCCTCCAGGGCCCGGAGCATCGCCGTGTGCTCGTCGTTGCGGGCGATGGCGGCGTCGAGGCGCTCGTCGGTCTCGACCGCCTCGTCGACCAGCACGCCTCGGGGGAGCCGCAGGCCCGACACCGTCTCCAGGTTCTCGAGCAGCGAGACGCTGCCGGCGGGGTAGGGGCCGCCGCTGGCGTAGTGGGGGATCTGGGCCCACAGCGTGAGCGAGTCCATGCCCCGGTCGGCCGCGAACCGCTCGACGACGGCCTGGGCCCCGGCGGGGACGTCGAGGCTGCCGCGGAGGTAGGGCCAGCGGCCGGCCAGCTCGTCGGTGCCGGCCGTGATCGACAGCCGGATCGGGCGGGTGTGGGGCACCGTCGCCGGGTAGGCGCCCAGGCCGACCACCATCTCGCAGCCGAGGTCCGCGGCCAGCCCGACGACGGCGTGCCCGAAGGCCCGCCACGAGTGGTCGGGCTCCGGGCCGGCCAGGATCATCAGGTCGCGGCCGTCGAGGTCCTGGGCCGCCAGCACCTCGATGCTGGGCCAGCTCATCTCCTCGGACACCCCGGCCACGAGGTGGAGGACGGGGCGCCGGGCGCGGTGGTCGAGCAGCTCGTCGGCGTCGAAGGAGGCGACCGTCTCGGTGTCGAGCTCGGCGAGGAGGGTCGACGCCGCCCCGCTGGCGGCCATGCCCGCATCGATCCAGCCCTCGAGGGCGACGACGAGGACGGGGCGCTCGAGCGGGCGGTGGGCCCGCTGCTCGTAGGTGGCGGCCACGTCAGCCGCTCCCGTTCATGCGCTCGACGGTGGCCGCGGCGGCATCGGCCAGCATCTCGACCTGCTTGGCGAACAGCTCCCAGGCGCCGTCGGTCTGGCCCATGGCGCCACCGCGGTAGCGGCTGTAGACGCCCTCGAGGATGCAGGCCAGCTTCCAGTACCCGAAGGCGACGTAGTAGTCGATCTGGCTGACGTCGCGACCGGACGCCGCCGCGTAGCGGTCGATCATGGCCGAGGCCGGCGGGAACCCCTCGGCCCGGGTGGCGCTGCCGGGCAGGGCCGAGAAGCCGGTGCTGTCCTCGCCCCAGTAGACGACGAGGAGGCCGAGGTCGGCCAGCGGGTCGCCGAGGGTGCAGATCTCCCAGTCGAGCACGGCGGCCACGTCGCCGTCATCGGTGAGCAGGCAGTTGTCGAGGCGGTAGTCGCCGTGGACGATGGCGGGCGAGCCCTGCTCGGGCACGGACGCCAGCAGGGCGTCGTGGACCGAGTCGACGGCGGGGATCTCGCGGGACTTGGACTTCTCCCACTGGCCATACCAGCGCTTGAGCTGGCGTTGGATGTAGGCCTCGCGGCGACCGAGGTCGCCCAGGCCGACGGCATCGACGTCGACGGCGTGGATGCGGGCCATCACGTCGACGATCTGCTCGCCGGCGTGGGCCCGGGCTTCGAGGCTCAGGGCGGCCGCCTCGGCCTCGCCCCGGACCACGTGGCCCTCGACGAAGTCCATGACGTAGAAGGGGGCGCCGTTGACGGAGTCGTCGAGGCTGGCGCCGACGAGCGGGGCGACCGGCACGTCGGTGGGCGCCAGGGCCTCGATGATGCGGCTCTCCCGGCCCATGTCGTGGGCGGTGGCGAGCACCTGGCCCAGCGGGGGCCGGCGGAGGACCCAGCGCAGCCCGCGGTCGTCGAGGACCCGGTAGGTGAGGTTCGACTGGCCCCCGGCGATGCGCTCGAACCGCAGCGGGCCCTGGACGTCGACCCGCTCGGACAGCCAGTCGGTGATGGCAGCCGTGTCGATCCCCTGGGGCACCTCGTCGGTCATCACCCCGAACGTACCGGGTGGGGCCCTGCGACCCACGACGTCCCGGATCCACGGCGGCGGGACCACGAGGTGCCTGGCACCTCGTGGTCTTCGGTCAGCGGCGGCGGGCGGTGACGCGGGGGCCGGACCAGGTGACGGCCAGGTCGAGGCCGAAGGACTCCGACAGGGGGCCGTCGGCGACGACGTCGTGGATGGGGCCGGCGGCGACCACGCCGCCGGAGCGCAGGAGGAGGGCGTGGGTGTAGCCGGCGGGGATCTCCTCGGGGTGGTGGGTCACCAGCACGGTGGCGGGCGCCGACGGGTCGACGGCCAGCGCGCCCAGCCGGTCCACGAGGTCCTCGCGGGCCCCGAGGTCGAGGCCGGCGGCGGGCTCGTCGAGCAGGAGGAGGGCCGGCGTGCCGGCGAGAGCCCGGGCCAGTAGCACCCGCTGGCGCTCGCCCGACGACAGGGTGCCGAACGCCCGCCCGGCGAGGTGGGCGGCGCCGACCCGCTCCATCTCGCGGCGCGCCGCGTCCCGGTCGTCGTCGGTCCAGGTGTGCCACCACGCCTCGAGGGCGGCCCGCCGGCCGGTCATCACCACGTCGAGCGCATCGACCTCGGCCCGCAGCGAGTCGGCCAGGGCGGCGCTGGTGAAGCCGATCCGTGCTCGCAGGGTGCGGATGTCGGTCCGCCCCGACGTCTCGCCGGCCACGGCGACCGAGCCCCGCGTCGGACGCAGCCACAGCCCGGCGACCCGCAGCAGCGTGGTCTTGCCGCTGCCGTTGGGGCCGAGCAGGACCCAGCGCTCGCCGGTGCCGACCGTCCAGGACACCCGGTCGAGGAGGGCCCGCCCGGACCGGACGACGGCGACGTCCTCGACAACGAGGACTGGGGTCGGTCTCACGAGGGGCCTGGCACCTCGTGAGACATCCGGGTCCGGGTCGGCGGGCATCAGTCGAAGGGCTCGGACGGGACGTCGCCGATCACGAACCGGTGGCGGCGTCCGGCTCGCAGGTCGGGCAGGTACCAGCGCGCCACGTAGCGGTGGCGGGTGGGATCGCCCTCGTCGGCCCCGACGGCCAGGACGGCGACGTCCCAGCCCTGGTCGTCGGCGGCCGGGCCCCACGGCCCGTCGCCGTCCTGGGCCTCGACGCGGGCCATCGGCTCGTGCCAGGTCAGGTCTCCGGGCGGCGGTCCGCTCCACGCCAGCTCCCAGAAGGCGTCGACCCGGGCGGTGGTGTCGGTGAACCGGGCCGGTCCGTCGACGGCGACGACGGTGGACGCCCCGGTGGCCGCCGGCAGGTAGCGGGTCACGCGCAGGTCGAAGGCCCGCTCGGCGCGGACGTCGGCCACCACGTCGTCGGGCGACGAGGCCAGCTCGGTCGCCAGCCGGCCGGCCTGGGCGGCCAGGAAGGGGAGCGTCAGCGGTCCGTAGAGGGTGTGGCCGCCCTCGTAGTGCTGGAGGGCGTACTCGTCGGGGGTGGCGACGTAGCCCGAGTACTCGTTCGCCACCGAGGAGACGACGATGTCGGTGACGCCCTCGTCGGCCAGGGCGGGGCGGACGGCATCGGCGATGACCCGGCCCGACCCGACGGTGACCTCGAACGGGATGCCGACGAGGGCGGCCGGGCCGAGCCGCAGGACCTGGACGGGCAGCACCCGGGGGAACACCCGCTTGGGCAGGACCACCGGCTGGAGCCAGCGGCTGCCGATGACCCACTTGGCCCCCTGCGGGCCGTCGGCGCCCCAGCGCTTGGGCGTGCCCGCCTTGAAGGGGGGGATGCGGTGGACCACCGGCGTCGTGTTCTCGAAGGCCCCGGCCACCAAGCTGGCGCCGACGGCCGGCCGGTCGGGGAGGGTGGTGCCGGCCACGGTCCGGTCCCGGTCGAGGTCGACCTCACGGAGCGCGGCGCCGAGCGACACGTCGGCGGTGAGGTCGGGGGCGAGGGCGGCGTGGAGGTCGGCGGCGGCGGCCCCGATCGCCCGCCCGACCCGGCGGGCCTCGACGTGGCCGGCCATCCCCGGGCGCAGGGCGGGGGCCACGTCGGCGTGGGTGCCCTCGACGGCCCCGAGGACGGGCCGGGTGCCCGTGGCGGCGGCGATCCGGTCGCCGGCCTCGCCCACCAGGTAGGCCCACAGGTCGGCGTTGTACTCGGTCGCGTCGACGGACACCCCCGTGCCGTGGACCGAGAACACGATGAGCGCACCGAGCGGGGCGTCGGCGGCATCGACCCGGACCATGTGCAGGCGGGGGTTGACGTTGACGTAGCGCCGGTGGGGATCGGTGCGGCGGTCGGCCACCTCGGGGTTGCGGACGTGGGGATCGATCGACCGGTTGCGGGTCAGGCCCCAGACGTCGGCCGACCCCACGGCCAGGCGGGCCGGCGCCCTTGTCGCCACGGCCTGCTCCACTCCGCCGGCGATCCGCTCGACGAGGAACGACGTCCACGCCGGGTCGAACCCGCTGCGGTTGGAGGCGAAGCGGTTGTAGAAGTCCGTGCCCAGGAACTGCCCGGGGCCGGCGTGGGTGTGGGTCGCCCCGATCATCAGCCCGGCGAGGGGGACGTCGGTGGTCTGGGCCACGGCCCGGGCCACCAGGTGCTGGACCACGGCCGATCCGCCCAGCAGGTCGCAGGCCACCACCGCCAGCGAGACCCGCCCGGCCCGCAGGTGGAGGACCCGGGCCCGGAGGCGGGTGCGGAAGCCGGCGCCGTCGTGGGCGTTGGCCGAGTAGCCGGCCTTGGGCAGGCCCGGCGGGGGTGTGATGTCCACCTCGGCCACGCCGGCGAGGAGCCCGTCGACGGGCTCGAGCACCGGGGGGGCGGCGGGCTGGACGGCGAAGCGGGCCCGCCGGGTGCTCCCGTCGACGAACGGGGCGAGGAGATCGTGGGGCGGCACGCCCGGAGTCTGGCCCCCCACCGAACTGGCGATCAGATCCGGCGGGTACCCGCCGGATCTGATCGCCGCTTCGCAGACCGGACCTGCGTCGCGGGGTCGACGTACCAATAGGGTGCCGACCATGCGCATCGGAGTGCTGGGGGCCACGGGCCCGGCTGGCAGGGGGCTCGCCGTCAGGCTGGCCTCGGTCGGCTACGAGGTCGTGATCGGATCCCGCTCGAAGTACCGGGCGATGGAGGTCGTCGACGGCCTCCACGAGAGGTGGCCGGACCGCGAGCTGGTCATCGAGGCCTCGGACAACGAGGGGGCGGCGCAGGCCGACGTCGTCGTCATCGCCACCCCGTGGGACGCCGCCGCCGCCACCGCCGAGTCGGTGCAGGACGCCCTGGCCGGCAAGGTCGTCATCTCCATGGCCAACGCCCTGGCCAAGGTGGGCAGCGAGTTCCAGCCCCTGGTGCCGCCGCGGGGATCGGTGGCGGCCAGCGTCCAGGCCAAGGTGCCCCGCTCGAAGGTGGCCGCCGCCTTCCACCACGTGCCGGCCAAGGAGCTGGGCGACATCTCCCGCCCGATCGAGTCCGACGTGCTCGTCTGCTCGGACCACCCGTCGGCCACCGAGACCACCATCGGCATCATCTCCAGCGTCCCGGACCTGCGGGCCCTCGACTCGGGCGAGCTGTCCAACGCCGCGCCCATCGAGGCCTTCGCCGCCGTCCTCCTCCAGGTGAACGTGCGCTACAAGACCCGGGTCGCCCTCCGCTTCACCGGCCTCGAGGACGGTCTCACCGAGCCCCGCTCGCCCGAGGCCGTCCGGGCCGCCGCCCAGCGGCAGAAGGTCGCCGGCCAGTGAGCAACCGGGAGCCGATGCGGCTCTACGACACGGCCAAGCGCGAGATCGTCCCGTTCGAGCCGGGCGAGGTCGTCACCATGTACACGTGCGGCATCACGCCGTACGACTCGACCCACATCGGCCACGCCGCCGTGTACATCACCTACGACGTGCTCCAGCGGCGGCTGCGCGACCGGGGCCACGAGACCCGCTGCGTCCGCAACATCACCGACATCGACGACCCCCTCTTCGAGAAGGCCCGCGAGCTCGGGGTGCACTACCTCGACCTGGCCGCCTCCGAGGTCACCAAGTTCGACGAGGACATGGAGGCGCTGGGCCAGCTGCCGGTGACCAGCGAGCCCCGGGCCACCTCCGCCATCCCCGACATCCGGGGCTTCATCGGCATGGTCATCGACCGGGGCCACGCCTACGCCGCCGGCGGCGCCGTCTACTTCGACGTGTCGAGCTCGCCCCGCTTCGGGTCCCTGTCCGGTTTCGACCGCGACGAGATGCTGCGCCTGGCCGCCGAGCGGGGCGGCAACCCCGACGACCCCAACAAGCGCGACCCGCTCGACTTCGTCCTGTGGCAGCCGTCGGCCGACGACGAGCCGTCGTGGGACTCGATCTGGGGGCCGGGCCGGCCGGGCTGGCACATCGAGTGCTCGGCCCTCGCCCTGCGCGAGCTGGGCACCACCATCGACCTCCACGGTGGGGGCGCCGACCTGGTCTTCCCGCACCACGAGTGCGAGGCGGCCCAGTCCGAGGCGGCCACCGGCGAGCCCTTCGTCCGCCACTGGATGCACCAGGCCATGGTGCGGATGGACGGCGAGAAGATGTCGAAGTCGCTGGGCAACCTGGAGTTCGTCAGCGAGCTGCGCAAGGACCACGACGCCCGGGCCATCCGGCTGGCCGTCGTCGGCCACCACTACCGCCAGGAGTGGGAGTGGGACGACACGGCGCTGCCCGAGGCCGAGGAACGGCTGGCGCGCTGGCTCGCCGCCGGCGAGGGCCACGGCGCCCTCGAGGAGGTGCGGGCCGCCCTCGACGACGACCTGCGCACCGATCTCGCCGCCGCCGCCATCGACGCCGCGGCCGCCGTCGGCCAAGGCGTCTCGGCGGCCGCCCTGCTCCTCGGCGTCGACCTCCTCGCCCCGACCTGAGGCCACTCTCCGTCGATCCGGTCGCGCTCTCCGCCTACGAAGTGTGACGGGTGCCCCAGCGGGGGATGGCTGTGGCAGCATGCAGCCAGTGATGAACCGATGAGCGAGAGAGAGGCGGGGCAGCTGTACCCGGTGGCCAAGGCCATCATCAAGCCCCTCTTCAGCTTCACGTGGCGGTTCCACATCGAGGGGGCCGAGAACGTCCCCCAGGGCGGGCCGGCGATCATCTGCCCCAACCACACCTCGGTCCTCGACTCCTTCTTCGTCCCGGCCGTCCTGCCCCGGCGCATCACCTACGTGGGCAAGGCCGAGTACATGGACAGCTGGAAGACCAAGCACCTCTTCCCGGCCATGGGCATGATCCCGATCGACCGGGGCGGCGGCTCGGCATCGGAGCGGGCGCTGTCGGCGGCCCAGCGGGTGCTCGAGCGGGGCGAGCTGTTCGGGATCTATCCCGAGGGCACCCGCAGCCGTGACGGCCTGCTCTACAAGGGCCACACCGGCCCGGCCCGACTGGCGCTGCGCACCGGGGCGCCGATCATCCCGGTCGGCATCCGCGGGGCGCGCGAGGTCATGCCGCCCGAGGCCAAGTACCCGACGCCGTTCCGCCCCGTGGTCATCCGGTTCGGGGCGCCGATCACGATGGATCGCTTCCAGGACCGGGCCAACGACCGTCTCGTCCTCCGCCAGATCATCGACGAGGTGATGTTCTCCATCCGCGACATGTCGGGCCAGGAGTACGTCAACCACTACGCCACCAAGAAGGCCGAGGCCCTGCCGGGCGAGGTGACCCACGTGGGCGCCCCGCACCCCGGCGTCACCGACCTCGGCGCGTCCACCGGCAACGGCAACGGATCCGGGACCCCGGCCGTCGATGAGGACGATCCGGCGGCGACCGAGGACGAGCGTCCCCGCAGCGCGGCGGCCGCCCTGGCCGGCGCCCGCCGCCGCTCCGGCTGATCACCGCCCGTCCGATCTTCGGGCCGCTCCCCGGCGGGGCCCCCGACCTGAGGCCCCTGGCGGAGGCCGAGGTGGCGTCGCTCGGCGAGCTGCTCGTCGCCCACGCCGAGCGCCTGGTCGCCCTGGGCGTGACGTCCGACGGGCGTGCGGTCGTGGTCAAGGTCGATCGCGACCTCGACGGCCACCGGCGGGAGGCGGCCGTGCTGGCCCGGCTCGCCGCCGCCGGGGTGAGCGTCCCGGCGGTCGTGTCCACCACCGTGGTCGACGAGCCGCCGGCCGGCGTCCTGGTGCTCGAGCGGCTCCCGGGCGAGCCGCTCGGCCAGGCCGGGCTGGAGGACGAGCGCTTCGGCCCCGGGACGTGGGCGTTGGTGGGGGAGGCCCTGGCTCGGCTCCACGCCTGTCCCGTCGCCGCGCCGGGCCCGCCGATGGGCGGCCACACCGAGAGCACCTTCGCCGCCCACCTCGGATCGTGGGGGGCGGCGAACCGGCGGCACGGGCGGTCCGAGGGCTGGCTGACCGGTGCGGAGGCGGACCGCCACGATGCGTTGGTCGGCAGGCTGGTGGAGCTCGTCGCCCCCCGACCCGAGGTGCTCATCCACGGTGACTGCTCGCCGCAGCACTGGTTGGTGGCGGTGCCCGAGGGGCCGGTCGGGCTCATCGACCTCGGTGACGCCGGGATGGGCGATCCCGTCTACGACCTCGTCGTCCTCACCTTGACCCAGCCCCACCACCTGCCCGCCGTGCTCGACGGCTACGGCGCCGACGACGACCTGCGGGCCCACGTGGCCGCGTCCGCCCCGGGCTACCGGGCCCTGCGCCTGGCCGGCGAGATGGCGTGGCTGATCGACCACGGCTTCGACCCGAGCCCCACCATCCCGCGGGTCCGCGCCGCCCTCAGGTGAGGCGTCGTACCATCGGGTCGTGGCCGCACGTCGCAACCCGCCCGTCGTGCCGGCCGACACGACCCCGGACGTGTGGCGACGGCAGATGGCGGCGATCGCGACCAAGCCCGTCGCGGCGCGCCTGGCTGAGTGGGAGGCCCTGAACCGGGCCGGCGCCCACATGGAGGCCGCCGCCGTACGCCGCCGCCACCCCGACTACGACGACCACGACGTGTTGTTGGCCCTCACCCGTCTCCGCTACGGCGACGACCTGGTGCGGGACGCATGGCCCGACGAACCCCTCCGCGACCCCTGATCGACCTGTCCGCCGCTCTCCGCGCCGTCACCGGCGCGCTGGACGATCTCGGCATACCTCATGCCGTGGTGGGATCGACCGCGGCGGCGGCGTGGGGGGTGGTGCGCATGACCCGAGACGTCGACATCGTCGTCATGGCCGCTCCCGAGCCGGGGTCGGCCCTCATCGACGCCCTCCTCGACGATCCGGGCCTCTACGTCCCCGAGGCCGAGGGACGGCGAGCGATCGGTGACGGAGGGACCTTCAACGTCCTGCACCCGGCATCGGGAGGCAAGGTCGACATCTTCGCCCAGCCGTCGTCCGACGGGTTCACTCGGTCCCGACTCGCTCGACGGGTTCGGGCCGACGTCCTGGGGGTCGAGACCTGGGTGGCCACGCCTGAGGATGTGGTGCTGGCCAAGCTGCGGTGGCGGCTCTCGTCGCGGTCGGAGATCCAGTGGCGGGACTGCGTGGAGATCGCCGCCGCGCAGCCGCTCGATGCGGCCTACCTGTGGGCGTGGGCCGAACCTCTCGGGGTCGCCGCCGATCTGGCCGAGCTGCTGGAGGCCCTCGCCTGAGGCGCCGGCGGGTCAGGCGCCGGCGACCTCGACGTAGCGGATGTTCGACACCTGCACCTTCTCGGAGGCGTTGGGGTCGCCCCAGTAGTACATGCGGACCTCGGCGTTGGACGCCCACCACACGTCGCTGTTGATGGCGATCGACGTCTTGGCCCGGGCCGGCACCGATCCCCCGTCGAGGACGAGGAGCGTGTAGGTGTCGGCCCCGCCGTCGTGACCGATGCTGACCACGAAGTAGGTGCCCGGCATGGGGGCGGCCCACTCCAGGTCGAAGGCGATGCCGTACTGGTCGGTGTGCTGGGCCCCGTAGCGGCCCTGGAAGATCGAGTACTGCCCGCGGCCGGCGGGGCGGAAGGTGATGGTGCCGCCGGAG